>NZ_CP046908.1:2100000-2327500 GCF_009789575.1 Stappia indica
GCGGTTCCTGCGGCCGGTCGCCTACCAGAACCTGCCGACGGAGCTGCTTCCCGAGGGCCTCGGCGACGATACCGAAGGCCCGCGTCTGGTTGACGGCACGCCTCGATAGGGTAGGTAGGAGGGGAAACCTCCGGGAAACGGCCGACATGCCGGCCGTTTCCCAGACCGCTGTCTGGCGTCCTGCCTGCCCGCTTGCAGGCGGCACGGGCTGCCGACGCGGCAAAAAGAAGGACGCCGCATGCCCTGCAACGGACGCTTCGCCCGTCTCCTCCCCCTCCTGCTTGCCGCCCTCCTGCTGCTGCCTCCGAGCCTGGCAGGACCGGTTTTCGCGCAATCCGGCCAGCCGGCAACGCAGCAAACAGGCGAACAGGCGTCGGGCAGTCCGGCGGGAGCCGCGCAAGCCGTTGCACAGACAAGGCAGGACGCGGAAGCGCTGATCCGCCTGCTGCAGGATCCCGGCGCGCGCGGCGCGCTCATCGACTATCTGCAGCGCGATCCCGCGGCCGCTCCAGCCGCAGGGGCGCCCTCCGGCGCACCGGCAAGCCCGCCCGCCGGAACCGCGCCATCCGAAGCCTCGCCCGCCGCAGCGGAAGGGGAAGTGGCGCCGGCCGAGGTCGAGCGCCAACCGACGCATATCGCCCTGCGCATCGCCAATGCGACGCAGAACGTGCTCGCCGAGGGCATGGTCTATGTGGAGCGGATCGCCCGCTCCTTCACCTCGCTGCCGACCGCACTGTCCTACAGCGCGGGGGCCAACTGGGAGCGGGTCCAGAGCATCCTGCTGCAGTTGGCGATCATCGCCCTTGCGGTCTTCGCCATCGTCTCGCTGCTGCACCGCCTTGCCGACCGGCTGTTCGCGCGGCTGATCGGCCATGACCAGTCGATGACCGTGGTGAAGCGCGTCACGCTGCTGGTCCTGCACCTCGTCGCGGAAGCTGCGGTCGTGGCCGTCGCGCTCGGCGCCGGCTATGCGATTGCGCTCTATACGGGCGAGAACCCGCGCCATGTCGAGCTGGTGGAATCGCTGTTCCTCAACGCCTTCTTCTTCATCCAGGCGGCGAAGGTGCTGACGCGGTTCGCGCTGAGCCCGGAATTCGCCGCCCTGCGCCTGGTGCCGCTCGACGACGAGCAGGCGCTCTACTGGCGCCGCTGGCTGTTCACCATCTACAACGTGCTGGGCTACGGCACGATGGTGGTGGTGCCCCTGATCGCCAACAACATCTCCTTCCTGCTCGCCGACTCGGTGCGCATGATGATCGTGCTGGCCAGCGTCGCGATCGCCATTTCCGCGATCATGCGCAACCGCCTGGCGACCCGCGAGCGCATCCTCGGCTATGGCGAGCGCCAGTCGAACCTCGTCACCACCGGCCTCGTCGAGATCGTCGCACGCACCTGGCACATCGTCGCCATCATCTACGTTCTGCTGCTGCTCGGCGTCTGGCTGTCGCGCCCCTTCGACGCGGTCACCTTCATGGTCCGCGCCACCGCCATGTCGGTGCTGACGGTGATGGTCGGCACCATCGTCTCGCTGGCGCTGACCCGCACCATCTCCGGCGGCGTGCGCCTGCCGCAGAACGTGCACGAGCGCCTGCCGATGCTGGAACGGCGGCTCAACACCTTCGTGCCGCGGGTGCTCTCGCTGGTGCGGCTTGCCGTCTTCGTCGGCGTCATCCTCGGCATCCTGCATGCCTGGGGCATGATCGATGCGCTGTCGTGGTTCAGCACGACGGACGGCCAGGACTGGACCAGCCGTATGGCCTCCGCCGGCATCATCCTCGGCGTCGGCTTCCTGATCTGGCTTGCCGTGATGAGCTGGGTGGACCTGCGCCTCAATCCGCGCGGACGCCTGCCGACCTCGCGCGAGAAGACGCTGTTCAACCTGTTCCGCAACGCCTTCTCGATCCTGCTCGTGGTGATGATCACGCTGCTCGCCCTGTCCGAGATCGGCGTCAACATCGGCCCGCTGATCGCCGGTGCCGGTGTCTTCGGCCTCGCCATCTCCTTCGGTTCGCAGAAGCTGGTGCAGGACATCATCACCGGCGCCTTCATCCAGTTCGAGAACGCCATGAACGAGGGCGACGTCGTCACGCTGGGCGGCGTCACCGGCACGGTGGAAAAGCTGACGATCCGCTCGGTGCGCCTGCGCGACATCGACGGCACCGCCCACATGATCCCCTTCTCCACCGTCGACCGGGTCGCCAACTTCATGCGCGGCTGGGCCTATCACGTGGCGGCGATCGGCGTTGCCTACGACAGCGACCTGACCGAGGTGAAGCTGGCCATGCATGCCGCCTTCGACCGGCTCATGCAGACCGACTACAAGTCGGAGATCCTGGAACCGCTGGAGATGCACGGCATCACCATGTTCGGCGACAGCGCCATCACGGTGCGCGCCCGCATCAAGACGCGCCCGGGATCGCAGTGGGCGGTCGGCCGCGCCTATAACGAGTACATCAAGGCCGTGTTCGACGAGCGCGGAATAGAGATCCCGTTCCCGCAGGTCACCTATCACATGCCGCCGAAGGCCATGACCGGCGAGGAGGACGAGAAGGTGATCGAGGCGACGGCCAAGCCGGTGCGCGGCAAGGGGGCAGCCGGCGAAGACGAGGCTCAGGCCGCCCTGCCCGATGCCGCCTCGCCCGATGCTGCCGGCTCCAAGGCCCCGCGCCGCCGGCGCAAGAAGAAGCCGCAGGACATCCCCTCGGAAGACGAGGTCTGATCCCTCCGCGATCTCCCTGCCGACCACGTGCAGCCGGGCGCCATGCGCCCGGCTGTCGCATTTTGGGGAAGCCCGGAAAGGCGCGACGTATTGCAGGAAACGCACAACCGGATCATCATGCCGGGGCATGAAGTTCGGTTGAAACCAAGTATCCGGAACACCTGCCAATTGTGACGAGCAAATTCCTCCGCCATCGGCTCGGCAGGTTTTTTATCCCAAAACACCGCGAAAATAGAAAGCGCCATCCTGTTGTAACCCGTTTCGGGCGCGACTAATGTGCCCTCAAGGCCGCTTGCGGAAAAACAACCTTCCCAAAGGGAAGCACGGGCCGCGGCGCGCCGAATCTTCAACGGGAGAGTATCAATGATCATTCGCCGCAGCATGAAGGCCGCCCTTCTGGGCGTCAGCCTTGCCCTGTTCGCGACAGGCGCGGCCTCGGCCAAGAACCTCGTCTATTGCTCGGAAGGTTCGCCGGAAGGCTTCGATTCGGCGCTCTACACCGCCGGCACCACCTTCGACGCCTCGTCCAAGCCGGTGTTCAACCGTCTCGTCGAGTTCAAGCGCGGTACCACCGAGGTCCTGCCGGGCCTGGCCGAGAGCTGGTCGGTCTCCGAGGACGGGCTGGAATACACCTTCAACCTGCGCAAGGGCGTCAAGTTCCACACCACGTCCTTCTTCACGCCGACCCGCGACTTCAACGCCGACGACGTGATCTTCTCCTTCGAGCGCCAGCGCGACCCGAACCACCCGTGGCACGCCTACACCGCCGGCGCGTCCTGGGAGTATTTCAACGGCATGTCGATGCCCGATCTCATCAAGGAGATCGTCAAGGTCGACGACCACACGGTGAAGTTCGTGCTGAACCGGCCGGAAGCGCCGATGATCGCCAACCTCGCCATGGACTTCGCCTCGATCCTGTCGGCCGAATATGCCGACAAGCTCGCCGCCGACGGCAAGATGGAGATGATGAACCAGGAGCCGGTCGGCACCGGTCCCTTCTCCTTCGTCGGCTACCAGAAGGACGCGGTCATCCGCTATCAGGCCTTCGCCGACTACTGGGGCGGCAAGCAGCCGATCGACAACCTGATCTTCGCGATCACGACGGACGCCTCGGTGCGCCTGCAGAAGCTGAAGGCCGGCGAGTGCCACGTGATGCCCTATCCGGCACCGGCCGACATCGCCGACATCAAGGCCGATTCCAACCTGAACCTGATGGAGCAGGAAGGCCTCAACGTCGGTTACCTCGCCTACAACACCCAGATGGCCCCCTTCGACAACCCGAAGGTCCGCAAGGCCCTCAACATGGCCATCAACAAGCAGGCGATCCTCGACGCGGTGTTCCAGGGCGCCGGCCAGGCGGCCAAGAACCCGATCCCGCCGACCATGTGGTCCTATAACGACCAGATCGTCGACGATCCGTACGATCCGGATGCGGCCAAGAAGATGCTGGACGAGGCCGGCGTCTCGGGCCTGAAGATGAAGGTCTGGGCGATGCCGGTGCAGCGCCCGTACAACCCGAACGCCCGCCGCATGGCCGAGCTGATCCAGGCGGACTTCGCCAAGGTCGGCGTCGAGGTCGAGATCGTCTCCTACGAGTGGGGCGAGTACCTCAAGCGTTCGAGCGAGAAGGACCGCGACGGTGCCATCCTGCTCGGCTGGACCGGCGACAACGGCGATCCGGACAACTTCCTCGCCGTGCTGCTCGGCTGCGACGGCGTCGGCGGCGCCAACCGCGCCCAGTGGTGCCACCAGCCCTTCGACGACCTGATCCAGAAGGCCAAGACCATCTCGGACAAGGCCGAGCGCACCAAGCTCTACGAGGAGGCCCAGGTGGTCTTCAAGGAGCAGGCGCCGTGGGCCACCATCGCCCATTCGGTCGTGTTCATGCCGATGTCGGCCAAGGTGTCCGGCTATGTCATGGATCCGCTCGGCGGCCACTGGTTTGACGGCGTCGACATCGCCGAGTAAACCGCGCGCCGCCGCGGCTTGAGCGCTCCGGAGACGACCCCGGGGCGCACAGGCCCGGCCAACGCCATCCCGCACCGGCCCGGATCCAGTCCGGGGCCGGTGCGGTCGTTTTGGACGCATCCGATGATCCGTTTCCTGTTCGCCCGTCTGGCGCTGCTCGTCCCGACCTTCATCGGCGTGACGATCGTCGCCTTCGGCTTCATCCGCCTGCTGCCGGGCGATCCCGTCCTGCTGCTGGCCGGCGAGCGCGGCCTCAGTCCCGAGCGCTACAACCAGCTGATGGAGCAATTCGGCTTCTCCGAGCCCATCTGGCGGCAATATCTCGACTATATCGCCGGCGTTCTCACTGGCGATCTCGGCAACTCCATCGTCACCAAGAAACCGGTCTTCGACGAATTCATGGCGCTGTTCCCGGCGACCGTCGAGCTGGCCTTATGCGCGATCGTGATCGCGGTGGCGCTCGGCATCCCCACCGGCATCCTCGCCGCCGTCCGCCGCGGTTCGGTCGCCGACCAGGCGATCATGGGCACCGCGCTGATCGGCTATTCGATGCCGATCTTCTGGTGGGGCCTGCTGCTGATCATCCTCTTCTCCGGCATCCTGCAATGGACGCCGGTCTCGGGCCGCATCTCCCTGATGTACTTCTTCCCGCAGGTCACCGGCTTCATGCTGATCGACAGCCTCCTGTCGGGACAGAAGGGCGCCTTCCAGTCAGCCCTCAGCCACCTGATCCTGCCCTCGATCGTGCTGGCGACGATCCCGCTGGCGGTCATCGCCCGCCAGACCCGCTCGGCCATGCTGGAAGTGCTGGGCGAGGACTATGTGCGCACCGCAAGGGCCAAGGGCCTCGCGCCGCTGCGCGTCGTCGGCCTGCATGCCCTGCGCAACGCGATGATCCCGGTGCTGACCACCATCGGCCTGCAGGTCGGCGTGCTGCTGGCCGGCGCCATCCTCACCGAGACGATCTTCTCCTGGCCGGGCATCGGCAAGTGGATGATCGACAGCATCGCCCGCCGCGACTACCCCGTCGTCCAGGGCGGCCTGCTGATGATCGCCCTCATCGTGATGATCGTGAACCTGACGGTCGACATGCTCTACGGGCTTGTCAATCCGCGCATCCGCCACACCTGAGCCGGAGCCGAAGCATGACCGACACACCCACTCCCGCCGTCTCCGTCGAAGCCGAAAGCCGCAATGCCACGCGGCAGATGCTCGCCGAGTTCTGGTTCTACTTCTCCCGCAACCGCGGCGCCGTCGTCGGCCTCGTGGTCTTCGTCACCCTGGTGCTCGTCGCACTCGCCGCACCGATCGTCGCGCCGCACGATCCCGACATGCAGTATCGCGACAGCTTCCTCACCCCGCCTTTCTGGTCGGAAGGCGGCAAGACGGCCTTCCTGCTCGGCACCGATGCGGTCGGCCGCGACATCCTCTCGCGGCTGATCTACGGCGCGCGCTTCTCGCTGTTCATCGGCCTCGTCGTGGTGACCATCGCCCTGACCGGCGGCATCGTGCTCGGCCTCGTCGCCGGCTATTTCCGCGGCTGGGTCGACACCGTGATCATGCGGGTGATGGACGTGGTGCTCGCCTTCCCCTCGCTGCTGCTGGCGCTGGTGCTGGTCGCCGTGCTGGGACCGGGCCTCGTCAACGCGATGATCGCCATCGCCCTGGTACTGCAGCCGCATTTCGTCCGCCTGACCCGCGCCGCGGTGCTGGCCGAGCGCAGCCGCGACTATGTGGTGGCGGCACGGCTCGCCGGCGCCGGCAACCTGCGCCTGATGTTCAAGACGATCCTGCCGAACTGCCTGGCGCCCTTGATCGTGCAGGCAACCCTGTCCTTCTCCAACGCGATCCTGGACGCGGCCGCCCTCGGCTTCCTCGGCATGGGCGCACAGCCGCCCACCCCCGAATGGGGAACGATGCTGGCCGAGGCGCGCGAGTTCATCCTGCGCGCCTGGTGGGTGGTGACCTTCCCCGGTCTTGCAATCCTGATCACCGTGCTCGCCATCAACCTGGTCGGCGACGGGCTGCGCGATGCCCTCGACCCCAAGCTGAAGCGGAGCTGACCGATGAGCCTGCTCGAAATCCGCAATCTCAGCGTCGAGTTCGACACCGCCAACGGCCCGTTCCGCGCCCTTGCCGGCGTCGACTACACGGTCGAGGCGGGAGAGGTGCTCGCCATCGTCGGCGAGAGCGGCTCCGGCAAGTCGGTCGCCATGCTGGCGCTGATGGGCTTGCTGCCCGACACCGCGACGGTCACCGCCGACAAGATGACCTTCGAGGACATCGACATTCGGTCCCTGTCGGCGGCGCGCCGCAGAAAGGTCATCGGCAAGGACATCGCGATGATCTTCCAGGAGCCGATCGCCAGCCTCAATCCGTGCTTCACCGTCGGCTTCCAGCTCGACGAGGCGCTGAAGACCCACACGAGCCTCGACCGCCGGCAGCGGCGCGACCGGGTGATCGAACTGCTCACCGCCGTCGGCATTCCCGAGCCGGAGCGCCGGGTCGGCGCCTTCCCGCACCAGATGTCGGGCGGCCAGTGCCAGCGGGTGATGATCGCCATCGCCACGGCCTGCAATCCGAAACTGCTGATCGCCGACGAGCCGACCACGGCGCTCGACGTCACGATCCAGAAGCAGATCCTCGACCTGTTGACCGGCCTGCAGCGCGACCACGGCATGGGCCTCATCATGATCACCCACGACATGGGCGTCGTCGCCGAGACCGCCGACCGGGTGGTCGTCCAGTATCAGGGCCGCCAGATGGAAACCGCCGACGTGCTCACCCTGTTCGAGAACCCGAGCAGCCCCTACACCAGGGCGCTGCTGTCGGCGCTGCCGGAAAACGCCACCGGCGACCGGCTGCCGACGGTGGCGGACTTCGCCAGGGACTACGCCAAGGAAACCCAGGCCGGCACGGGGGCTCGTCCATGAGCGATGCGATCCTGAAGGTCCGCGACCTCAAGCGCGACTACGAGATCGGCGGCGGCCTGTTTTCCGCCTCGCGCCTGCTGCATGCCGTCAAGGGCGTCAGCTTCGACGTGGAACGCGGCACGACGCTGGCCGTGGTCGGCGAAAGCGGCTGCGGCAAGTCGACCCTTGCCCGCATGCTGACGATGATCGACAGGCCGACCTCCGGCTCCATCGAGATCGACGGAAAGCCGATCGACATCGCCCGCCGCGGCGTCACCCGCGAGATGCGCCAGGCGGTACAGATCGTCTTCCAGAACCCCTACGGCTCGCTCAATCCGCGCCAGAAGATCGGCGCTGTACTGGAAGAGCCCCTGCTGCTCAACACGTCGATGAGCGCGGCCGAGCGGCGCGATGCGGCGCTCGCCATGCTGGAAAAGGTCGGGCTCAAGCCGGAGCATTACGGGCGCTACCCGCACATGTTCTCCGGCGGCCAGCGCCAGCGCGTGGCGATTGCCCGCGCGATCATGCTGCGCCCGCGCCTGCTGGTGCTGGACGAGCCGGTTTCCGCGCTGGATCTCTCCGTGCAGGCGCAGATCCTCAACCTGCTTGCCGACCTGCAGGACGAGTTCGGCCTCACCTATGTCTTCATCAGCCACGACCTGTCGGTCGTGCGCTACATCGCCGACAAGGTGATGGTGATGTATTTCGGCGAGGCGGTCGAATACGGCACGCGCGACGAGGTCTTCGAGAACCCGCAGCACGACTACACGCGCACGCTGTTCGCGGCGACGCCCAAGGCCGATGTCGCCAGCATCCGTGCCCGTCTGGAAAATAAGAAGGCCGCCGCCGGCTGAATGCCGGGGCGGCCGTTGCACCTGGTTGCGGCGGTCGGATCAGCCGCCGGCCTTGGCCTTGCCGCGGGTTGCCCGCTCGGGGGCCTTGGGCGGAGGCGGCGCGCCGTCCCCGGCCTGCGACTTGCGCTCGCGCACCGCACGGATGCGCGCGGCAAGCGACTGGGTGACCGCGCTGCCGGACGCCCTGTCGTCGTCGGCGGAGGCGGCCTCGGCCCCGGCAAGCACGGGCGCCAGATCCTCGTCCGTTCCCAGCGATGCGGCGACGGAGGCGGCAAGACCAGCAAGCTCCGAGCGCAGGGCGACAAAATCGTCATTGCCGCGCAGTTCCGCCCGCAGCCGTTCGTTCTCGGCGCGCAGCCGCGCCGCCTCGCCGGCCAGCGTCTCGTCGCCCTGGGCGCCCTCGGCCAGTACCGACAGGCGGGTGATTTCCGCCTGGGCGGCGATCAGGCGCGACTCCGCCTCGAAAAGCCGGTTGTCCCTGGCCCGCAATTCCTGCCGGCTGAGACCTGCGCTGCGGGCCGCCTGCGCACCGTCGGCGGCGGCCTCGGCCGTGTCGACGGGGCGGGCGGCGCGCTCCTCGGCGCGCTTCAGCTTGCGCTTGAGGGAGGCGATCTCGACCTCCAGCGCGGTCACCTTGGCAAACTCCGACGCGCGGCCCAGCGGATCCTCGCCGGCCTCGTCCGTCTGCGCGGCAAGCCGCTCGCCCGCCCGGTCCGCCGGCTGAGGGGCGACCACCAGCAGCGGCGTCCCGCCGTCCGCAAGCGCCTCGTCGCCCTCCGCCCTGTCCGCCGTCTCCGCCGCCGCCATCAGCCGCTTGACGCTGCGCTCCAGCTCGCGGATGCGGGCTTTTGCCCGCGCCAGCGCCTCGCCGCCGTCATGGATCTCGCGGCGCAGCTCTTCCTCCTGCGCCATGGCATCGCCCAGCGCCTGGTCCTTGGCCCGGAATTCGGCGCGCAGGTCGTTGGCCAGCGCCTCGGCACGGTCGCGCGCGATGCGGTTTTCCGTCGCCTGCTGCTGCAGCCGCTCCAGCCCCGCCTCGAGTTTCCGGTACTCGACCGCGTGCCGGGCGCGCAGGCCGGCGATCTCGCCGCGCACATCCGCGTGGGTCATCGGCGTGGTCGCCTCGACCGCGGCACGGGTGAGCCGCACCGCCCGGCGCCAGACGGTCGGCATGAGCGCCACCGACAGCAGGCCGGCCAGGCAGAAGCCGAGGGCCACATACATTGCCGCTTCAATCAAGACCGCTCACCACCGTCTGGTCCCCTGCCGCCACGAACCCGCATGCGCGCTCCGGACCCGCGTGCCGCAAGGGCTTCGCCCCGGCACGCCTGCATGTTTTACCATGCATCCTGATACAAGACGCCGGGTCATGCGCCAAGCATCTCGCAGGGGAAGCGATCAAAAAGGATTCCAGGTCGGCTGGTCGGTGAACTTGAGATAGCCGATATTGACGCCGAGACGCGCACCGACGCCCGCCCGCACCGGAACCACATAGATGTCGTGGTTGGACAGCACCGTCATGCCGAAGCCGCCGATCAGGTAGGCTGAGCCGTTGACGCCGACATAGCGGCGGTAGATCGCCGAAGTGTCGGGCAGATTGTAGACCAGCATCATCACCCGGGCGCCGTCGCCGCCGATGTCCCAGCCGAAGGAGGGACCCTGCCAGAACACCTTGTGGGTGCCGGCATTGCGCGTGTAGAGCTGCCCCTCGCCGTAGCGCGCACCCGCCAGCAGCGCGCCCGAGCCTTCCTCGCCGAGGATGTAGCCGTTCGGCTGGCCATATTCCGAAACCGCACGCTCCACCACCGAGGCGAGCCCGCCCGACAGCTGGCCGAAGAAGCGATGGCCCGTGTCGACCAGCTCGCCCTGGCTGTACTGCTCCGGCTGCTGCGCGCGCGCCTGCGGCAGGCCGGCGGCGAGCAGCGCGACGAGGCCGAGAACCAGCGTCGCGGCAAAGGCGGTCGCCGAACGACCGGTACGGAAGTGGGGAAGTCGCGTCATGATGGTCCGTCCTCAACGCTCTCATGCAAGGGACCGGCGCGAGCCTTGCGGGCGGGCGGCCGGCACGACCGGCGCCGGACGCGGGCCGCGCCGGAAACCTCCGCGGTTGCCCCCGGGCCCACCTTGCAGGCACAGTCGTCGTCCGGGGATCGCGGGACTGATTCGATGTCAGAGTGTAGTCGAAATCGGAAAAGATTATGGTGGACGGCAGGCGGCGGCCTGCGCATCGTCCTGGCCGGCCTGGCGCTCGTCTGCGCGGCGGGTCCGGCGCGTGCCATCGACTATGCCACCGACCCCGTGTCGGGCTATGCGCTCGGCGGCCGTGACCCGGTCGCCTATTTCATCGACCGCATGCCGCGCGAGGGCGATCGGCGCCATGAGCTGCGCTGGGACGATACGGTGTGGATGTTCGTCAATGAAGGCAACCGCGCCGCCTTCGAGAAGGATCCGCAGATCTATGCGCCCCACTTGCGGGGCTGCGATCCCCTGGCGCTGGCGGAAGGTTTCGTCACCATCGGCAACCCGTTGATCTTCGCGCTGCATGAAGGCCGCCTGCTGCTCTTCCATTCGGAGATCAACCGCTTCCTGTTTCTCTCCGATCCGGCCAGCCTGCTGGCCGAGGCGCAGACGCGGGCGCGGGCGCAAGGGTGCAGCCGCTGAATTCCGCCATCGCCCGATGGCTTGGCAGCGTGGGAAGGGCGGTGTAACCCTTTTCCAAGGGCCGAATCGTGCCGCCCGGCGGGTCTGCGCCAGCACTGTGCCGGCCCTGACCGCCGCCCGCGACTGCCGGCACGACCACCGGCAGCGACTAACGGCCAAGAATACCGGCCACGAATACCGGCCACGAATACCGGAAAGACCGTCAGGCACACTGCCAGGACATCCGCCAGGGACTCCGCCAAGGACCACAGCATGACCGCCATCGACGAACTCAGCGCCCTCGATCTTGCCGCCCTGGTGGCGAGCCGCGTCTGCCACGACATCATTTCCCCCGTTGGCGCGATCACCAACGGCCTCGAAGTCCTCGATGAGGAAAATAACGAGGACATGAAGGAGTTCGCGATGGACCTGATCCGCAAAAGTGCGCGTCAGGCCTCGGCGAAGCTGCAGTTCGCGCGCCTCGCTTTCGGCGCCGCCGGATCCGCCGGCGCGGAGATCGACCTCGGCGATGCCCATTCGGTGGCGGCCGGCTTCCTGGCCAACGAGAAGGCGGATCTCGACTGGCAGGTGCCCCGCCTCTTGATGGCCAAGAACCGGGTCAAGCTGCTGCTCAACCTGATCCTGCTGGCCAATCAGTGCGTCCCGCGCGGCGGCCTGATCACCGTCACCATGGACGGCGATGCGCAGACGCCCACCTTCCGGTTGAAAGTAACCGGATCGACAACCAAGGTTCCCGCACTCGTCCTCGAAATGACGTCCGGCAAGGAGCCGGAGAGGATCGACGCCCATACCGTCCAGCCGGTCTATGCAGTGCTTCTGGCACGCGAGTCCGGCATGGATTTAGAAGTCGTTAAGGAAGACGACGGAGTGCGGATTACTGCGGCCTGCATAGGTTAAACTGCTTCAAAAGCACCCTACGCTGCTTCAGTCTATCTTAACTGTTTAAGCCGCATTGTCTCTGACAGGGATGGGTGGTCCGGATACAGGGTCCGGATCGTGTACCAGTAACCAGTCGGGTGAGTGTGGCCATGGACGACCTGCTTAGCGAGTTCCTCACAGAAACGAACGAGAGCCTGGATGTCGTCGACGTCGAGCTCGTGAAGTTCGAGCAGGAACCGAACAACGCGAAAATTCTCGATAACGTTTTCCGGCTCGTTCACACGATCAAGGGCACGTGCGGCTTCCTTGGCCTGCCCCGGCTGGAGGCCCTCGCCCATGCCGGCGAGACGCTGATGGGCAAGTTCCGCGACGGCGCCAAGGTGACGCCCGACGCGGTCTCGCTCATTCTCTCCTCCATCGACCGGATCAAGGAGATCCTGGCCGAGCTGGAGGCCGCCAACGGCACCGAGCCCGCAGGCAGCGACCACGACCTGATCTCCGAGCTGGAGCGCATGGCGCTGGAAGCCGACACCCGCGGCAGCGCTGCCGCCGACGACACGGCCGAGGCCGAAGACGACGGCGTGGCCCGCGGCGAACTGGTCGAGCAGGTGCTGGAGCGCCCGCTGCGTATCGGCGAAGTCTCGCTCGACGAACTGGAGCGTGCCTTCCGCGAGGCCGAAGTCGAGGTCGAACTCCCCGTTTCCGCTGCCCTGACCGAAATCGAGGCCGATGCCGAGATGGAGGCGGAAGCCGCCCCGCCGGCACCGCTCGCCCCCCGCGGCCGTGCCCGCGAGGAAGACGCGGCTCCGCGCGAGACCGCCGACAAGGGCGAGAAGAAGGCCTCCGTGTCGAGCCAGTCGATCCGCGTGGCGGTCGAGACGCTCGAGCATCTGATGACGATGGTCTCCGAGCTGGTCCTTACCCGCAACCAGTTGCTCGAGATCTCCCGCCGTCACGAGGATTCCGAATTCAAGGTGCCGTTGCAGCGCCTGTCGAACGTCACGGCCGAGCTGCAGGAAGGCGTCATGAAGACGCGCATGCAGCCGATCGGCAATGCCTGGCAGAAGCTGCCGCGCATCGTCCGCGATCTCAGCCAGGAACTCGACAAGCCGATCGAGCTGGAGATGATCGGCGCCGAGACCGAGCTCGACCGCCAGGTGCTCGAGCTGATCAAGGACCCGCTCACCCACATGATCCGCAACTCCGCCGATCATGGGCTGGAGATGCCGTCCGACCGCCGTGCCGCCGGCAAGTCGGAGAAGGGCACGATCACCCTGTCCGCCTATCATGAAGGCGGCCATATCATCATCGAGGTCAAGGACGACGGTCGCGGCATCGATGTCGACCGGGTCAAGGCCAAGGTGCTGGAGCGCGGGCTCGCCACCGAGGCCGAGCTCGACAAGATGACGGATCAGCAGATCCACAAGTTCATCTTCCACGCAGGCTTCTCCACGGCGCAGAACATCACCAGCGTTTCCGGCCGCGGCGTCGGCATGGACGTGGTGCGCAACAACGTGGAGCTGATCGGCGGCACCATCGACCTGCGCTCGGTCCCGGGTCGCGGTTCGAGCTTCATCATCAAGATCCCGCTGACGCTCGCCATCGTCTCGGCCCTGATCGTCGAGGCCGGCGGCGACCGCTTCGCCATCCCGCAGCTGTCGGTGGTCGAGCTGGTGCGCGTCCAGTCCAACTCCGAGCACCGCATCGAGCGCATCAAGGACACGCCTGTCCTGCGCCTGCGCAACAAGCTGCTGCCGCTGGTGCACATGTCCCAGCTGCTCGGCGTCGGACCCAATGACGGCGACCAGGAGATCGAGTCCGACACCGGCTTCATCGTGGTGATGCAGGTCGGCAGCCAGACCTTCGGCGTCGTCGTCGACGGCGTGTTCCATACCGAGGAAATCGTCGTCAAGCCGATGTCCTCCATGCTGCGCAACCTGACCATGTTCTCCGGCAACACCATCCTGGGCGACGGTGCGGTGATCATGATCATCGATCCGAACGGCGTCGCCTCGGCCATGGCAAGCCATGCCTCCAGCGTCGTCGCCGAGAACGAGCGCAAGGAAGCCGAGGAAGCCATGACCTCCGCCCTCGACGGGCAGTCGACCGTGTCGATGCTGCTGTTCCGCGCCGGCTCGCCCGAGCCCAAGGCGGTGCCGCTGTCGCTGGTCACCCGTCTGGAGGAGTTCGAAGTCTCCAAGATCGAGCATTCCAACGGCCGGGACCTCGTCCAGTATCGCGGCTCGCTGATGCCGCTGGTCTATATCGAGGCCTCCCAGACCCGCCGCGGCGAAGGCACCCAGCCGATGCTGGTCTTCTCCGACGCCGGCCGCTCCATGGGCCTCGTCGTCGACGAGATCGTCGACATCGTCGAGGACCGCATGAACATCGAGGTCGGCTCCGACCGGGCCGGTATCCTGGGATCGGCGGTCATCAAGGACAAGGCGACCGAGATCATCGACCTCGGCTACTACCTGCCGCAGGCCTTCGAGGACTGGTTCATGCGCAAGGAGATGGACATCGCCGCGCTGACCAAGAAGGTCCTTCTGGTCGACGACAGCGCCTTCTTCCGCAACATGCTGACGCCCGTCCTCAAGGCGGCCGGCTATGACGTCACCGCCGTCAACGGCGCGCGCCAGGCCTTCGAGCTGCTGGAGAACGGCGACACGTTCCAGGCGATCGTCAGCGACATCGAGATGCCGGAAATCAACGGCTTCGAGTTCTGCGAGGCCCTGCGTCGCGATCCGCGCTTCCGCAAGATGCCGGTTCTGGCGCTGTCGGCCGTGGTCTCCCCGGCCTCCATCGAGCGCGGCCGTCAGGCCGGTTTCGACGACTATGTGGCGAAGTTCGACCGTCCGGGGCTGATCGCCTCGCTGAAGGATCTGTTCGCTGGTGAAATGGGAATTGCGGCATGAGGCACAACGACAATCTCGCGGCCGGTATCGACGATACCATCCAGTATGTCACCGTCATCATCGGCGGCCAGCTCTTCGGCCTGCCGATCAGCCAGGTGCATGACGTCTTCGTTCCCGAGAGCGTGACCCGCGTGCCGCTGGCCGCTCCGGAAGTGGCCGGCGTGCTCAACCTGCGCGGCCGCATCGTCACGGCGATCGACATGCGCAAGCGCCTGCACCTGCCGGCCAGGGACGCAAACGCCCAGGTCATGGCGGTCGGCATCGAGCACAAGGGCGAGAGCTACGGCCTCGTCATCGACCAGGTCGGCGAGGTCCTGCGCCTGTCGAACGACTCGATGGAGCCGAACCCGTCCAACCTCGACAAGCGCTGGGCTGAGATTTCCGGCGGCGTACACCGGCTCGACGGCAAGCTGATGATCATTCTCGACGTCACCCGCCTCTTCGGAGCGATGTTCGAGCCCATGGCTGCGGCCTGACGCGACCACACCGCCGAAAAGAAACCCGGCACTCGGGAGAACAGAAATGAAGCACTGTCTGGTCGTCGACGACTCAAGCGTCATCCGCAAGGTCGCCCGCCGCATTCTCGAAGACCTGTCCTTCGAGATTTCGGAGGCCGAGGACGGACTGAAGGCCCTGCAGGCCTGCCGCGAGCGCATGCCCGACGCGATCCTGCTGGACTGGAACATGCCGGAGATGGACGGTTTGGAGTTCCTGCTGGCGCTGCGCAAGGAGTATGGCGGCGAAAAGCCCGTCGTGGTCTTCTGCACGACAGAGAACGACGTGGCCCATATCACCCGCGCCATGCGCGCCGGCGCCAACGAGTACATCATGAAGCCGTTCGACAAGGACATCGTGGAAGCGAAGTTCCAGGAAGCCGGGCTGCTGTAACCCCTCTGCAGGGCTGTACCACATGAACGCCAGTTCTTCAGCGCCGGCCCCAAGGGACGGCGCCAGGGCGGATTGTATCCGCGTCATGGTTGTCGACGACTCCGTCGTCATCCGTGGACTGCTCAGCCGCTGGGTCGAGGCGGACCCGGCTTTGCAGCTCGTCGCCTCCCATCGCAACGGCAAGCTCGCGGTCGACGACATCGAGCGCTCGAACCCGGACGTGGTGGTTCTCGACATCGAGATGCCGGAGATGGACGGGCTGACCGCCCTTCCCCTGATGCTGCGCAAGAAGCGCGACCTCATCGTCGTGATGGCCTCGACGCTGACCCGCCGCAACGCCGAGGTCAGCCTGCGCGCCCTCTCGCTCGGGGCCCAGGACTACGTCCCCAAGCCGGAATCGACCAGCGAGGTCACGACCTCGATCGACTTCCGCCGCGAGCTCATCGACAAGGTGAAGGCGCTCGGCCAGCGTCGCCGCGGCGGCGGAGCCTCTGCCGGCGGACGCATGATGCGCGCCCAGACGGCCGCCGGGCGGACCGCCTCGCAGGCCCCGGCCGGTGCGACGCCGGCCGGCTATACCCGCCTTGCAGCCGGCGCGGCGGGCGCGCCCGCAGCCCCTGCAATCCGCACCCGCGCCTATTCCAGCGCCCGCCCGCGCATCCTTGCCATCGGCTCGTCGACCGGCGGTCCGCAGGCGCTGCAGCAGCTCTTCACCGACATCGGCACCTCGATCCGCGAAGTGCCGGTGGTGCTGACCCAGCACATGCCGCCGACCTTCACCGCCATTCTCGCCGAGCACATCGCCAAGGCGGCGCTCCGCCCGGCCAAGGAAGCCGACAACGGCGAGGTGCTCAAGCCCGGCCATATCTACGTGGCGCCGGGCGGCCTGCACATGACGTTGGACAAGGACGGCGGCCAGGTCGTGGCGCGTCTGAACGACAGCCCGCCGGTGAATTTCTGCAAGCCCGCGGTCGACCCGCTGTTCGACAGCGTCGCCAAGATCTACGGCTCCGCCACCCTGGCGGTGGTGCTGACCGGAATGGGACATGACGGCGCCGCCGGAGTGCGCACCATCGCCGCCGGCGGTGGCAGCATCATCGCACAGGACGAGGCGACCAGCGTGGTATGGGGCATGCCCGGCGCGGCAGCGCAGACGGGCATGTGTTGCGAGATCCTGCCGATCACCCGCATCGGCCCCAAGATCTCCGGATTGTTGAGTGGAGGCCCCAGGTGATTGCGTCACAATTCGAGTATCTCAAGCAGTTCCTGAAGGCCAAGTCCGGGCTGATCCTGACCAACGAGAAGCAGTACCTGGTGGAAAGCCGGCTGCTGCCGGTGGCACGACGTCACAATCTCGCCGGTCTGTCCGAGCTCGTTCAGGCGATGCAGAAGCCGACCGGGGCACAGCTGTGCGTCGAGGTGGTCGAAGCCATGACCACCAACGAGTCGTTCTTCTTCCGTGACGGCACGCCGTTCCAGCATTTCCGCGAAGTGATGCTTCCGGCCATGCTGAAGGCGCGCGCCGACCGCCGGACCATCCGAATCTGGTGCGCGGCCGCCTCCACCGGCCAGGAGCCCTACTCGCTCGCCATCTGCCTGAAGGAGGCCGCGCAGAAGATCGCCGGCTTCCGTGTCGAGATCATCGGCACCGACCTGTCGAACGAGGTCCTGGAAAAGGCGAAGACCGGCATCTACAGCCAGTTCGAGGTCCAGCGCGGCCTGCCGATCCAGATGCTGCTGAAATATTTCACCCAGAAGGGCGACCTGTGGCAGGTCAACCCGGAGCTGCGCTCCATGGTGCAGTGGCGCAAGCTCAACCTGCTGGAGAATTTTTCCACGCTCGGCTCCTTCGACATCGTCTACTGCCGCAACGTGCTGATCTATTTCGACCAGCCGACCAAGGTGGACGTGTTGCAGCGGATCTCCAAGCAGATGCCGGCCGATGGCTACCTGGTGCTGGGCGCGGCCGAGACCGTTGTCGGCCTGACCGACGCCTTCCGGCCGGTGCCGGAGTTGCGCGGCCTCTATCAGCCCTCTGCCGCGACCGGGACGCAGGGACTTGCCGCGCGCTCGCGCTTCCAGGTCGCCGGCTGAAGCGCCCGCAAACCACGCTTGCACGAACACGAAACGCCGGCGCCCTGCGCCGGCGTTTTGCATTGCCCAGCGTTTTGCACTGCCCGGCGTTTGCATTGCGAGGAATGCCTGCACGGAAAAGACCCGCCGCGCCGCATGCATTCGGCGGACGCGCGGAAGTTCGCCCCGGAAGGGGAAGTTGCCATCGATTTTTCGGAAGTTTCGTGGAGCCGGCGGCAAGTCGCTTGTCGTTCAAGCGCTCGCTGGAAAAGTTGGCACCCCCAAGGGGACTCGAACCCCTGTTTCCGCCGTGAGAGGGCGGCGTCCTAGACCGCTAGACGATGGGGGCGTCGGCCGGTCAGTTACGAACAGGACGCGTAGGTAGAACGCCCGCGCGCCGAATGCAAGCCCCATTTTTCGCAAAGCCTGTGGACAATGGAAAAAGAGGCGTTTTCGCGCGCCCGCGCCCGGCGCGGGGATGCGCCCTGCCTGCCGGGCGCCCGAGGGACGCATGCGGCAGGCAGGCCGGCAGATATCGGCTTGGTTCGGTTCGGGTCCGGTTTACTGCGCGACGAACGCGGTCTCGCCGATGAGGCGGCCGGTCGCCGCTTCCAGATGCAGCAGCTTGCTGGCGGTGCCGTCGCGCACCAGCAGGATCAGCCGGTCGCCCGACAGGACCATGCTTTCCACCCGCCCGTCCTTGCCGATAGCCACCGTTGCGGCTATATCGCTTCCGTCCGCCCGCTTGCCGCTTTCGGACAGCTTGTAGATGATGGCCGCGAGAACGGCCATGAAGCCGAGCACCATGACGAGGCTAGAGACGGCGAGCAGCCGCTTCAGCTTCGTCTGAACCCGTTCCATCGCCGGATCCAGCGGGGCTTCCGCGTCGCGGTCTTCGTCGTCCATTGCCGGATGTGTCATGTCTATGTCCATTGAAGAGGAAGGCGATGCCGACGGCGTCGCGACCGCAGCCCTTGCCGTTTCCGATGAGGATGCCGGCAGCCGCCTCGACGCCTGCCTTGCCCGCCACCTGCCGGAAATCAGCCGCAGCCGCATCCAGTCCCTGATCCGTCAGGGCCGGGCGCGCGTCGGCGGGCGGACCATAATGGAGCCCAAATACCGGGTCAATTCGGGCGAGGATCTGGCGCTGGAGCTGCCGGAGCCGGAGGAAGCCGAGCCTACTCCGGAAGATATCCCGCTGACGATCGTCTACGAGGACGATCACCTTGTCGTGATCGACAAGCCCGCCGGCCTCGTCGTCCATCCCGGGCCCGGCAACTGGAGCGGCACGCTGGTCAACGCGCTGCTGCACCATTGCGGCGACAGCCTGTCGGGCATCGGCGGCGTCAAGCGCCCGGGCATCGTCCATCGCCTCGACAAGGACACCAGCGGCCTGCTGGTGGTCGCCAAGACCGATCTCGCCCATCAGGGGCTGGCCGCCCAGTTCGCCGACCACGGCCGCACCGGCCCGCTGGAGCGCGAATATGTGGCACTGGTCTGGGGCGCGCCGATGCAGCTGCGCGGCACCGTCGATGCCGATCTCGCCCGCTCCTCGGCCAACCGGCAGAAGATCGCGGTGACCAAGTCCGGCGGCCGCCACGCCATCACGCACTGGCAGGTGCGCGAGCGCTTCGGCGCGAAGGACGCGCCCCCGATTGCCGCCCTGATGGCCTGCCGCCTGGAAACCGGGCGCACCCACCAGATCCGCGTGCACATGGCACATATCGGCCACCCGCTGGTCGGCGATGCCGATTACGGCGCGCATTTCCGCACCAAGTCGGCGCGCCTGCCCGACGAGGTCCGCGACGTGGTGGATGCTTTCCCGCGCCAGGCCCTGCATGCGGGCCTTCTTGCCTTCGCCCATCCGGCGACCGGCGAGACGCTGCGTTTCGAAAGCCCCCTTCCCGACGACATGGACACCCTGCTCAAGGCAATCCGGACGCTTTCGCCGTCATAATTTGCAAAATTATGTCCTGATATTGCCGAAATGAACCCTATATTGGGAAGTCCGGCGTGCCATTCGGGCGCCGAAACAGAATGCCCTGCGATGGCGGTCGCGCATCCGGCTCGGGCCGGCGCGACCCCGGAGGGATCGTTGGGAGAAAGGGTGCATTCATGGC
This sequence comes from Stappia indica, assembly GCF_009789575.1. NCBI lineage: Bacteria > Pseudomonadati > Pseudomonadota > Alphaproteobacteria > Hyphomicrobiales > Stappiaceae > Stappia > Stappia indica. The sequence goes on from NZ_CP046908.1 coordinate 2,119,990, forward strand.
CCAGAACATTCCGGCGCTGAGTTCCGGCGAAGGCGGTCTCAGCCGATATCTGGACGAAATCCGGCGGTTTCCGATGCTGGAACCGCAGGAAGAATACATGCTCGCCAAGCGCTACAAGGAGCATGGCGACCCGGCCGCAGCCGAGCGGCTGGTGACTTCGCATCTGCGCCTCGTCGCCAAGATCGCCATGGGCTATCGCGGCTACGGCCTGCCGATTTCCGAGGTCGTGTCGGAGGGCAATGTCGGCCTGATGCAGGCGGTCAAGCGCTTCGAGCCCGACAAGGGCTTCCGTCTCGCCACCTATGCCATGTGGTGGATCAAGGCGGCGATCCAGGAGTACATCCTGCGGTCCTGGTCGCTCGTGAAGATGGGCACCACCGCCAACCAGAAGCGTCTCTTCTTCAACCTGCGCCGGCTCAAGGGCCGCATTCAGGCGCTCGATGAGGGCGACCTTCGCCCCGAGCACGTGACCCAGATCGCCACCAAGCTCGGCGTCAGCGAGGAGGAGGTCGTCTCGATGAACCGCCGGCTCGCCGGCGACGCCTCGCTCAATGCGCCGATCCGCGCGGAGGCCGACAGCGGCGAGTGGCAGGATTGGCTCGTCGACGAGAGCGACAGCCAGGAGGCAATCTTCGCCCAGCAGGAAGAGCTGGACCAGCGGCGCAAGCTGCTCGGCGACGCGATGGAGGTCCTGAACGACCGCGAGCGGCGGATCTTCGAGGCCCGGCGCCTGTCGGAGGATCCGATCACGCTCGAGGACCTGTCGACCGAGTTCGGCGTCAGCCGCGAGCGCGTGCGCCAGATCGAGGTTCGCGCCTTCGAGAAGGTCCAGAAGGCGGTGCGCCGCGGCGCCCGCGAGCTGGAACAGCCGCAGGCCCAGATCGCCGGCCAGGCCTGACGGGCAGCAGCCCGTCCCGCCTCAGGTCGTTCTCCGGTCAATCGCAGTCCCGCGCCCCAGGCGCGGGACGCGCGTTTCCCCCAAGCCGATTCCCCTTTTCGGCCCGATGCTCTAACCTTCCCGCCAACGCGGTGCACCGCGGCAGGGGAGACGGAAGAGCACATGCGCATCACGCAACGCAAGCACCTGCTCGTGGCTGTGGCCGGGTGCCTGTTCCTGTTCGTCGTGACCGCATTGCGGGCCTACGATCCGTCCTTCGTCTCGACGATCCGTCTGATGGGCTTCGACGGATACCAGCGTTTCTGGCCCCGTCCGCAGGGTGATTTTCCCGTCCGCATCGTCGACATCGACGAGCGCTCGCTGGCCGTGCACGGCCAATGGCCCTGGCGCCGCGACACGCTGGCAGACCTGACCCGCGCGCTGACGGAACTGGGTGCTGCCGCCATCGCCTACGACGTGATCTTCGCCGAGCCCGACCGCCTGTCGCCGCATCGCTACGTCCCGGATCTGAAGCTGGGAGACGACGCGGCGATGGAAGGGCTCGCCGGACGCCTGCCCGACACGGACAAGGTCTTCGCGGAGGCGATTGCCGAGGCCCCCGTGGTGCTCGGCTTTGCCACCCTGCCGAACGCCGACGGCGGCAAGCCGGCCACCAAGGCCGGCTTTGCCCATGCCGGCAGCGACCCGACCGCCAGCATTCCCTCCTTCGCCTCCGCCCTGGTCAGCCTGCCGGTGCTGGAGGCGGCCGCAACGGGAAGCGGCGGCGTCAGCCTGTCGAGCCGCGACACGATCGGCATCGTGCGCCGCGTGCCGATGGTCTTCACCGACGGCACGGGTCTCTATCCCAGCCTGGTGATGGAAGCCCTCAGGGTCGCCCAGGGTGCCGGGACCTTCATCATCCGCTCCGCCGATGCGAGCGGGGAGCTGGGCGCCGGCGCCGCCGCGGTCACGGACATCAAGGTCGGCGCCCTGCCCTTCCCCACCACCGCGCAGGGCGAGCTATGGGTGTATTTCAACGAGGACCGGCCGGACCGCTACGTCTCGGCCGCCGACGTCCTCGATCCCGAAACGCGCGCAAGCCTGGCGCCGCAGATCGAGGGGCAGATCGTCTTCATCGGCACCTCGTCCGTCGGCCTCTACGACATCCGCGCGACGCCCCTCGGCGATCTCGTGCCGGGCGTTTCGGTGCATGCGCAGGCCGCCGAGCAGATCCTCGCCGGCACCTTTCTCAGCCGGCCAGACTGGGCGGACGGCGCCGAAATCATCGCCACCTTCCTGCTGGGCCTTGCGGTGATCGCGCTGATCATCGCCTTCGGCTCGATCTGGGCCGCCGTGGTCGGCGGGGTAATCGCCTTCTCGCTCTATGCCGGGGCCATCCACCTGTTCCGCACCCAAGGACTGCTGCTCGATCCGGTCTATCCGACCGCCGTGAACCTCTTCGTCGTCTATGCCGCGGCGACCGCCCTGCTCTACTTCCTGACCGAGCGCGAGAAGCGGTTCGTGCGGGCCGCCTTCGGCCAGTATCTGGCACCGGAAATGGTCAAGCGCCTGGAGACCGCGCCCGATGCGCTGCGGCTCGGCGGCGAGATGCGCGACATGACCATCATGTTCATGGACGTGCGCGGCTTCACCCCGATCTCCGAACAGCTGACGCCGACGGATCTGGTCGCCTTCCTCAATGCCCTGCTGTCGCCGCTCTCCGACGAGATCCAGGCGCATAGCGGCACCATCGACAAGTATATCGGCGACAGCATCATGGCCTTCTGGAACGCGCCGATGGACGTGGACGACCATGCCGCCAAAGCCTGCCGGACGGCACTGGAGATGGTGCGCATCGTCGACCGGCTGAACGCCGAGGACGCCTTCCACTTCCGCGAGCGGGGCCTGCCGACGCAGAGCGTGCGCATCGGCGTCGGTCTCAACACGGGCGAGGCCTGCGTCGGCAACATGGGCTCCAGCCGCCGCTTCAACTATTCGGTGATCGGCGATGCGGTGAACGTCGCGGCGCGGATCGAGTCCAGTTGCAAGGCGGTCGGCGCCGATTGCGTCGTCTCCGAGGATACCGCACGCGCGGCCAGGGGCTTCGCCTTCCTGGAGGCCGGCGCCATCCCGCTGAAGGGCAAGAGCGTGCCGATCCGTCTGTTCGCCCTGGTCGGCGATCCCGACTATGCGGCCGGCGACGAGTTCCAGGCTCTGTCGCAGGCCCATGCGGCAATGGTCGCGGCCATCGATGCCGGCGATCGCGAGGCGGCCCGAGCGGGCCTTGCCGCCTGCCGTAAGCAGGCGCCCGAACGGCTCGCCGACGTCTACGAGCGCTTCGCCGAACGCATCGAGGTGATGCCGCAGCAGGCGCCGGCTTAGGGACGCTCTCGTCCGGCCGCCCGGCGCTGCACCCTGTCGAAGGGGGCGAGAATGCGCCCGTCCAGCAGCACAAGCCCGAACAGCAGCACGCCCATCCCGGCCACCTGCAGCAAGGACAGGGCCTCGCCCAGCAGGCTTGCGGAGATCAGCACCGCCGAGACCGGGATCAGCAAGGTGACCAGCGAGGCGTTGGTGGCTCCGGCCTCGCTCAACAGGCGGAAGTAGATGAGATAGGCAAGCGCGGTGCAGGCCGTGCCGAGCGCCACGACCGAAGCCCAGGCGGCCGGCCCAGCCATGGCCGGCGTCCAGCCGCCCGGCACCGAGACCGCCTGCCACAGGGCAAGCGGCAGCAGCAGCAGGCTGGAGCCGGTGAGCTGTCCCGTTGCAGCGACCATGACCGGAACACCGCGAAAGCGGCGGGCGAAGGCGGCGGCAAAGGCGTAGGACAGCGCCGCGCCGAGGCACAGGGCCTGCGCCCAGGCCGGCTCGCCCGAAAGACTTGCCAGCGCCCCGGTCTCCAGCCCCGGCAACAGGAGCAGCGCCACGCCCGCAAAGCCGACGGCAATGCCGGCGACCCGATGCGCCCGCAGGGCCTCCTGGCGGAAGAGCACGGAGGCGACCAGCACCGTGAAGATCGGCGTCGTGGCGTTGAGGATCGAGGCAAGGCTCGCCGAAATGCCGGTCTGGCCCCACAGGATCAGCGAAAAGGGGATGGCGTTGTTGAGCAGCCCCATCACCAGGAACGCCGCGAGCATGGAAGGATCGCGCGGAAAGGCGAGCCCGCGCATCGCCAGCACGGCGTGCAGCACCAGCGCCGCCAGCAGCACCCGCAGAAAGGCCAGGACGAAGGGAGGGATCTCGACCAGCGCGATCTTGCCGAAGGGGAAGGTCGCGCCCCAGACGAGCGCGAGCACCACGAGCAGCAGCCAGTTCTTCCAGGTCATCTTCTTCCCTCGCAACCGGCATGTTCGCGCAAGGGCTACTCCGGGTGCCGACCTCCGCCCACCCGATTTGCGACGACGGCTGCCCATCCAGGTTGAAAAGTCGAAACAAGGGCTTGTGGCGAACGGCAAGCGGGGTCAGGATCGAATTTCCCGCCGCTGCCAGGAATGCTGGCTCGAATGCCCGACAATCCCGCCTCCCTCGCCTCCCGTCCGCTGCTGTTCCGCCTCGTGCCGCTGCTCGTCGCGGCCGGTCTGCTGCTTGGCGCCAACGGCGTTGCGATGACAGTGATCGCGGTGCGCGGCCGGCTGAACGGACTTTCCGACACGACCATCGGCCTGTTCGGCTCGGCCTATTATGCCGGCTTCATTCTCGGCGTCCTGGTCACGCCGATCCTGATCCAGCGGGTCGGCCATATCCGGGTGTTCTCGGCTCTTGCCGCGCTGAGCGCCATCTCCGTGCTGCTGTTGCTGCTCACCGCGCCGGGCCTGTCCTGGGCGGGCCTGCGCTTCGTCAGCGGTATCGCCTTCTGCGGCACGGCCATGGTGCTGGAAAGCTGGCTGAACGCGCTGTCCTCCAATGCCGAGCGCGGCCGGATCCTCAGCATCTATCGCATCGTCGACCTTGGCGCCGTGACCGGCGGCCAGTTCCTGCTGCCCGCCTTCGGGGCCGGCGGCTTCGAGATCCTGGTGGTCATCGGTCTCGTCTTCTGCGCCGCGCTGATCCCGGTCTCGCTCGCCCGCGAAGGCAACCCGCCGGTCTCCGACACGACGGGGATCAACTACCTGTCGATCTGGGTGATCTCACCTGTCGCCGCCGTCGGCTGCCTGACCATCGGCCTGACCAACGGCGCCTTCAGAACGGTCGGCCCGGTCTATGCCGAAGGCGTCGGCCTCGATGCCGACGGGCTGGCGCTCCTGATCAGCCTGTGGGTGATCGCCGGTGCCATCTTCCAGTTCCCGCTCGGCTGGGCCTCGGACCGCATCGACCGGCGCTACGTGCTGATCATGGCGACGCTGGGCGCCGGCCTCTCCTGCCTGTTCCTGTCGGGCGTCACCGCGGAGGCGGCGATCTTCCTCGGCGCCTTCCTGTTCGGCGGTTTTGCGCTGCCGCTCTATTCGCTCTCCGCCGCCCATGCCAACGACCATGCCGGCCCCGGGCAATATGTCGAGCTCGCCGCCGGGCTCACCATGTTCTTCGCGCTGGGCGCCATGGTCGGCCCGCTGATCGCTTCGGCGGTGATGGACCGGTTCGGCCCGACCGCCTTTTTCGTCTATACGGGCGGACTGCACCTGGCCTTCGTCGCCTTTGTCGGCCTGCGACTTCTCGTCCGGGGCGCGGCCCCGGCAAGCCATCGCGGCCGCTTCGTCTGGCTTCTGCGCACATCGCCGGCGATCTTTCGCCTGGCAAGCAGTCAGAAGGGCCAGGACAAGCCGGACCGGGAGTGACTTTTCCGCCGCGCCGGCGTGGAAAGCGGGTCTTGGGGCTCGTCAATGCGGACTGTCGCCGTTATAGTCCGCCTCGCAGTGCCCCGGTCGGCTGAACCGGGGTTTTTCGTGTGCGCTGGTGCCGCTGCCAGCCATGTTTGCCTGATCGAAGGAACGTCTCGCATGGCCAATGTCGTCGTCGTCGGATCTCAATGGGGTGACGAAGGGAAGGGCAAGATCGTCGACTGGCTGTCGGAGCAGGCCGACGTCGTCGTGCGCTTCCAGGGCGGCCACAATGCCGGCCACACCCTGGTGATCGACGGCATCAGCTACAAGCTGTCGCTGCTGCCCTCGGGCGTGGTGCGCGGCAAGCTGTCCGTGATCGGCAACGGCGTGGTGATCGACCCGCATGCGCTGGTGGCCGAGATCGGCCGGCTGGCCGAGCAGGGCATCCAGGTGTCGCCGGAGACGCTGGCCATCGCCGGCAACGCGACGCTGATCCTGTCGCTGCACCGCGAGCTCGACGCGCTGCGCGAGAACGCCGTCACCGGCACCAAGATCGGCACCACCAAGCGCGGCATCGGCCCCGCCTACGAGGACAAGGTTGGCCGCCGCGCCATCCGCATCATGGACCTTGCCAACCTGAAAAGCCTGCCGGCCAAGATCGACCGGCTGCTGGCGCATCACAACGCGCTGCGCCGCGGCCTCGGCGAGCCGGAAATCGATCCGGAGGCGATCTTCGGCGAGCTGGAAAGCGTCGCCGGCCAGGTTCTGCCCTACATGCAGACCGTCTGGGCGCTGCTCGACAATTGCCGCCGCGACGGCAAGCGCATCCTCTTCGAGGGCGCGCAAGGAACGCTGCTCGACATCGACCACGGCACCTACCCCTTCGTCACCTCGTCCAACACGGTGTCGGGGCAGGCGGCGGCCGGCAGCGGCCTCGGCCCGAACTCCATCGGCTATGTGCTCGGCATCACCAAGGCCTACACGACCCGCGTCGGCGAAGGTCCCTTCCCGACCGAACAGGACAACGAGGTCGGCGAGTTCCTCGGCACCCGCGGCCGCGAGTTCGGCACGGTGACCGGGCGCAAGCGCCGCTGCGGCTGGTTCGACGCCGTTCTGGTGCGCCAGAGCTGCAGCATCAACGGCATCAACGGCATCGCGCTGACCAAGCTGGACGTGCTCGACGGCCTCGACGAGATCAAGATCTGCGTCGCCTACGAGCTGGACGGCCAGCGCATCGACCACCTGCCCGCCTCCCAGGGCGCACAGGCCCGCGTCAAGCCGATCTACGAGACCCTGCCGGGCTGGAAGGAGTCCACGGAAGGCGCCCGCAGCTGGGCCGACCTGCCGGCGCAGGCGGTCAAGTATGTCCGCCATGTCGAGGAGTTGATCGGCGCCCCGGTTGCGCTGCTCTCGACCTCGCCCGAGCGGGATGACACAATCCTTGTCCAGAATCCGTTTCAGGATTAAGCCTTAAGACCGTGGACCGCGCCCTTGTGCGGTCCTGTGTGCGGCGATCACGAGTGGCGATATGGCAGATTACTACCCGGTTTTGAAAAAAACCGTCGCAGCGCTTCCAGAGAACACCGGAGCAGCCCGGCGCGAGATCTACCAGCGTGCGCGCAAGGCCATCGTCGCTCAGCTCAAGGCCTATGATCCGCCGCTCTCGCCTTCGGAAATCACCTCCGAGCAGCTGCGGCTGGAGGAGTCCATCCGCAAGGTGGAGGCGGAAGCCGCGCGCGAGACCCTCGGGTTTTCCGCAAGCCAGCAGCCTGTCGCAACGCCCCGCCCGACCGCACCGCAGCCGGCAGCGGCGCCCAAGCCGCCGCAGCCAGCAGCACGGCCTGCAGCAACCGACACGCCTGCGCAAGCCGCCAGCCCGGCGGCGCCCGCACGACCGGCTCCGGCACCATCCGCTGCGCCGGCGGCACGAGCCCCGGCCGCTGCCGAGCCGCCGCGCGACACGCTGAAAAGCGCCATCGAGGAAGCCCGCAAGCTGGGCGACGCCGCCGACCAGGCTGGACGCTCCGCCCGCGGCGCGCTGGACGGCGAACCGGCCCGCACCGCCCCGCCGAAGCGCGAGCCGACGCTGGGCTCCGACCCTTCCATCGGCGACGACACTGCGGGGCGCGGATCTTCTGCGCGCGGCAACCGCCTGCCGACGCCGGCGCGCGACAATGGTCGCTCGCTCCCCTATGACGGCGATCTGCGACCGTCGCGCCTTCCCGCTATTCTCGGCGGCGTCGCCCTCTTGCTGCTGGTCGTCGGCATCGGCGCCATCGGCTATTCGCAGCGCGACACGCTGATGAGCCTGTTCGCGGGCGACGACAGCGAGACCCCGACGAGCCAGCCGACGGCGACCACGGGCACCGACACACCTGCCCCCGCTTCCGACACCGGTACGGACGGAGCCTCTGCCTCGCGCAAGGATACCGCACGCCTGCTCGACGGGCCGGCACCGGATGCACGCCCGGTCACCACGACCCGCATCACCCCCAACGGTCCGCAAACCGATACGCTGGCACCGAGCGCGCCTGCTGCCGGTCAGGACAGCGGCGGCGTGCGCACCGTGGAGCCGCAGGAGCCGGCCTCCGCCCAGCCCGATGCTGCCGAGACGACCGAAGAGCCGGATGTCGTCGAGACGCCGCAGGACACCACCGCCGAAACGCCGGCCGACACCGAACCGCAGCAGGAGCAGGATACGCAGACGGCCGCGACGACCCCGGCGCAGCCCGACCCGACTGCAGCCAGCGATGCTCCGGTTGCCCAGCGCGCCATCCTTTATGAGGAAGGGGCAACGGGCGGCAGCGCCGGACAGGCCTCTGCCGGCCGCTCCGTGTGGAGCGTGACGGAAGAGACGATCGACGGCCGCGTCGAGACGGTGCTGCGGATGCGCATCGAGGTGCCGGATCGCAACATCGCCGCCAACCTGACCCTGAAGCCGAATCGGGACGAGACGCTGCCGGCGAGCCATCTGCTCGAAGTGCAGTTCGAACTGCCGGAAGGCTTCTCCGGGCAGGGCGTCGCCGAAGTCCCCGGTCTCGTGATGAAGACCACCGAGGAAGCCCGCGGCGATGCGCTGATCGGCGCCTCGGTCAAGGTCGCCGACGGCTATTTCTGGGTGGCGCTGTCGAACCTGCCGGATGAGCAGGAGCGGAACCTGACCCTGCTGCGCGACCGCGGCTGGATCGATATCCCGATGCTCTACGAGAACGGCAAGCGTGCCATCCTGACGCTGGAAAAGGGCACGCCGGGCACCCGCGCGGTGCAGCAGGCAACGGACGCCTGGCGCGCCGGCTGACGCGCAAGCAGCGCGCTGCAGACAAAGAGAAAGGGCCGGAGCGGCGATCCCGCTCCGGCCCTTTTTTCATGTCATGACGGGGCGCTGCTCGGCGCCGCCGGATCAGAACTGCAGCGGCTTTGCCTGCTTCACATGCGGCAGCGCCACGATCTTCGCCAGCACCGCCTCCGGCACCTCGCCATCCACCTCGACCAGGCAGATCGCATCCTCGCCCGGCGCCGTGCGGCCGAGGTTGAAGGTGGCGATGTTGACGCCCGCCTCGCCCAGCAGGGTGCCGAGCTGGCCGATGAAGCCGGGCTTGTCCTCATTGGTGACGTAGAGCATGTGGGGGCCGAGTTCGGCCTCCATGTTGATGCCCTTCACCTGGATGATGCGCGGCTTGCTGTCGGAAAAGACCGTGCCGGCAACGGAGCGTTCCTGGCGCTCGGTCTTCACGGTCAGGCGGATGTAGTTCTCGTAGGCGCCGGCCTGGGCGCGCCGCACCTCCTCCACCAGGATGCCGCGCTCGCGCGCCATCACCGGGGCCGAGACCATGTTGACGGTCTGCAGCAGCGGCTGCAGCACGCCGGTCAACGCTGCCGCCGTCAGCGCCTTGATGTTCATCTCGGCGACATCGCCCTCGTATTCGAGGCGAATGCTGCTGAGGCCGGTCTCGGTCAGCTGGCCGGCAAAGGAGCCGAGCAGTTCCGCCAGCTTGACGAAGGGCGTCAGGCGGGGCGCTTCCTCGGCCGTGATCGAGGGCATGTTGAGCGCGTTGGAGACCGCACCCTTCATGAGATAGTCCGACATCTGCTCGGCGACCTGCAGGGCGACATTCTCCTGCGCCTCGGTGGTCGAGGCGCCCAGATGCGGCGTGCAGACCAGGTTCGGCGCGCCGAACAGGACGTTTTCCGTCGCCGGCTCGTCGACGAACACGTCGACGCCGGCCCCGCCGACCTTGCCGCTCTCGAGCGCGGCACGCAGCGCCGCCTCGTCGACCAGCCCGCCGCGGGCGCAGTTGATGAGGATGACGCCTTCGCGCATCTTGGCGATCGCTGCCGCGTCGATGATGTTGCGCGTCTTCTCGGTCAAGGGCGTGTGCAGCGAGATCACGTCGGCGCGCGCCAGCAGCGTGTCGAGATCCACCTTCTCCACGCCGAGATCGATGGCACGCTCGTCGGACAGGAACGGATCGAAGGCCACCACCCGCATCTTCAGCCCGATGGCGCGATCGGCGACGATGGAGCCGATATTGCCGCAGCCGATCAGGCCGAAGGTCTTGGAGGTGATCTCCGCGCCCATGAAGCGGGATTTCTCCCACTTACCGGCCTGGGTGGACGTATCGGCGGCAGGGATCTGGCGGGCGACGGCGAACATCATCGCGATGGCGTGCTCGGCCGTGGTGATGGAATTGCCGAAGGGCGTGTTCATCACGATGACGCCCTTGGCGGAGGCCGCCGGAATGTCGACATTGTCGACGCCGATGCCGGCACGGCCGACAACCTTGAGCCGGTCGGCGGCTTCGAGCAGCTTCGCCGTTACCTTGGTGGCGGAGCGGATCGCGAGGCCGTCATACTCGCCGATGGCGGCGAGAAGCGCGTCCTTGTCCTTGCCCAGATCGGGGCGGTAGTCGACCTCGACGCCGCGCGAGCGGAAAATCTCGACTGCCGCCTCGGACAGCTTGTCGGAAATCAGAACCCTGGGGGCCATTGGCTAGTCTCCCTGGCTTGCCGACCGGCGGCCCCTTGCAAGTCTGCTTGCAAGGGAACCGCGATCGGTCATGTCTGTCTGTCGTGTGGGAAAGAGGCTCAGGCGGCCTTGCCGGGCGCCTGCAGCTGGCGCTCGAACGCCCAGTCGAGCCAGGGCAGCAGCGCCTCGACATCGGACTGCTCGACCGTGGCACCGCACCAGATGCGGAAACCCGAAGGAGCATCGCGATAGGCACCGATGTCATAGGCAACGCCGGCCGCATCGAGAGCCGTGGCCATCGCCTTGGCAAAGGCGGCCTGCAGCTCGGCATCGAGCCCGGTCACGCGCGGATCGACGATCCGCAGGCAGACGGACGTGTTGGAGCGGGTCGCCGGGTCGCTCGCCAGGAAGTCGACCCAGTCGGTGCACGCCACCCAGTCGGCGACCGCGCCGGCATTGCCGTCCGCCCGGGCGATCAGCGCCTTGAGGCCGCCGATCTCCTTCGCCCATTTCAGCGCGTCGATATAGTCCTCGACGCAGAGCATGGACGGGGTGTTGATGGTCTCGCCCTTGAAGATGCCCTCGATCAGCTTGCCGCCCTTGGTCATGCGGAAGACCTTCGGCATCGGCCAGGCGGGAGTGTAGCTCTCCAGCCGCTCGACGGCGCGAGGGCTCAGGATGAGCATGCCGTGCGCAGCCTCGCCGCCCAGCGCCTTCTGCCAGGAGAAGGTGACGACATCGAGCTTGGCGAAATCCAGCGGCTGCGCAAAGGCGGCCGAGGTCGCATCGCAGATCGTCAGGCCTTCGCGGTCGGCCGGGATCCAGTCGGCATCCGGCACGCGCACGCCGGAGGTGGTGCCGTTCCAGGTGAAGACCACGTCGCGCGTGAAATCGACGGTCGACAGGTCGGGCAGCTCGCCATAGGGCGCCTCGATGGTCCGCGTGTCGGCGAGGCGCAGCTGCTTGACCGCATCGCTCACCCAGCCGGAGCCGAAGCTTTCCCAGGCCAGCAGATCGACGCCGCGCGGACCGAGCAGCGACCACATGGCCATCTCGACGGCACCGGTGTCGGAGGCCGGAACGATGCCGATCCGGTAATCCGCCGGCACCTGGAGAACCTCACGGGTCAGTTCGATCGCCTCGGCGAGCTTGACCTTGCCCGGCTTGGCGCGGTGGGAGCGGCCCAAAGGCGCGTCGGACAGCGCCGCGGCCGACCAGCCGGGACGTTTTGCGCAAGGACCAGAGGAAAAACGGGGATTTTCCGGCCGAACGGCCGGTTCTGCATGCTGCGTCATCTGACTACCCTTTCAGATAGGTGCTCCTCGTTGGGGAGGAGTGTCCCGTCGACCGAGATATCCGAAGGGCGGGTCGCCTGCAAGCGGTCAAAAATGACGGAGGGGGACGGTGCGTCCTGCAAACCGGGCAGACAAACGAAAGGGACCGAGCGTAACGCTCGGCCCCTTGCAGTCTCGGCAAAACCGGTGCGGCACGAAGCCGCGCGGGGTTTGCTCAGTATTTCGCCATGATCGGCTCCGGCAGGAAGGCCGGGCCCGAATTGAACGTGTAGCGCATGCCGACGCGGAACTCGTGCGCAGCCAGATCCTCGTAGCGGATCTTGTAGGACGGGTTGGCGCCGCCCGTGCTGAAGCTCTTGCTGTAGGCATTGCCGATGTTCAGGTAACGATAACCCGCATCGATGGCCCAGTTCTGGCTCAGCTCGTAGGAACCACCGGCCATCAGGGCCCAGGAGAAGTTCCAGCTGCTGTCGCCCGGATAGGAGCCGGAGGTGCCGTTCGGATTGACGAACTTCACGTCCTTCGCGGTCACGTAGGACGTACCGATACCGGCGCCGACATAGGGCGTGAAGCCGGCCCAGGTGCCGAGGTCGATGTAACCGTTGACAAGGAAGGTCAGCACGTCGATGTCGGCCGTCTCCGTGGAGAAGCCGCCCACGCCGGGGCCGCCGCACGGTGCAGGGCACGGCGCGTAGCCCGTGACCTTGGCCGGGAATTCGTAGTCAACCGTCACGTCGGCACGCAGATAGTCGCTGAACTTGTAGCCGACGCCGACGCCGATCATGCCGGTGCGGTCCATCTTCTCGTTGGCGAAGTTGGACGGCCCGTAGGCGACGCTCGGCGCCTGGTAGACCTTGTAGCCGATGTCGCCACGCAGATACCAACCGCCCGTCACAACCGGCACTTCGGGAACGTGCTCGATCACCGGGATCGGCATGTCCGCTGCATGGACGGCTGACGAGACGATTATCGCGACGCCAGCCAGGCACATTTTCTTGATATGGCTGCTCATGTCTCGGTCCTCGTAAGGTGCGTCCGAACAGTCATCCTTTGCCGGTCGCGCACGTGAAACACGAGGCTAGATTTGCCGAAAATGCTTAAGGCTGGCTTAACCGTAAAATTTAACCGTGATTTTTTACCTTAATGAATAGTAAACGAAAACGAATACACGTTGCGATCGGCAACAGTTCTCCCCCGATCTTTGCAAATGATTAACCATGTGCAAGAGGCCGCCGCCCGGCTGGGCAGCGGCCTCCGCATTGCAGAAGGTTCGGGGGGCCGGCTCAGGCGGCGGCGCGGGCCACGGCCTCGGCGATCCGGTCGACCACGCCGGTGAGCACATCCTCGTTGTCCGCCTCGCCCATCACGCGGATGAGCGGCTCGGTGCCCGAGGCACGGATCAGCAGGCGCCCGCTGTTGCCGAGGGTCTTGCGGCCGTCCTCGATCGCCGCCTGTACGCTGGGATCGTCCAGCGGCGTCGCGCCGGAATAGCGGACGTTGCGCAGGATCTGCGGCACCGGATCGAAGCGGCGGCAGACCTCGGACACGGGACGGCCGAGCTTGGACACGCAGGCCAGCACCTGCAGCGCCGCGACGAGACCGTCGCCGGTGGTGGCGAAGTCGGACAGGACGATGTGGCCCGACTGTTCGCCGCCGACATTGTAGCCGTGCTGGCGCATGTGCTCGACCACGTAGCGGTCGCCGACCTTGGTGCGGGCAAGCGTCAGGCCGAGGCCGCCGAGATAACGCTCCAGGCCGAGATTGGACATCACGGTGGCGACGATGCCGGAGGCCGCCAGACGGCCGTCCTCCAGCCAGGACTGGGCAACGACGGCCATCAGCTGGTCGCCATCGACCACCTTGCCGTTCTCGTCGACGATGATGACCCGGTCCGCATCGCCATCGAGCGCGATGCCGATATCCGCCCTCACTTCGTGCACCTTGCGGCACAGGGCATCGGTGTCGGTGGAGCCGCATTTCAGGTTGATGTTGTAGCCGTCCGGATCGACGCCGATGGCGATCACCTCCGCGCCGAGCTCCCACAGGACCTCCGGGGCGACCTTGTAGGCCGCGCCATTGGCGCAATCGACGACGATCCTCAGGCCCGCCAGGCTCATCTCGCGCGGCAGGGTGCGCTTGGCGAATTCCACATAGCGGTCGCGCATGCCGTCGATGCGCTTGGCCCGGCCGAGCTCGGACGGCGAGGCCAGTTGCCGCGACAGGTCCTGCTCGATCAGCCGCTCGATCTCGCTCTCCACCTCGTCCGAAAGCTTGTAGCCGTCGGGTCCGAAGAACTTGATGCCGTTGTCCTGATAGGGATTGTGCGAGGCCGAGATCATCACGCCGAGATCGGCGCGCACGGAGCGCGTCAGCATGGCGACGGCGGGCGTCGGCATCGGTCCCAGCAGCAGCACGTCGAGACCGACGGCGGTGAAACCGGCAACCAGGGCGTTCTCGATCATGTAGCCGGACAGGCGCGTATCCTTGCCGATCACCACCCGGTGGCGGTGGACCCCGTTACGGAAGGAGAGGCCCGCAGCCATGCCCACCTTGAGAGCGATATCCGGCGTCATCGGCGCACGGTTGGCCGTGCCGCGAATGCCGTCGGTTCCGAAATACTTGCGCGTCATGTCGACCCTGTCTTCTGCCGCGGGAGGCCTGCCGAACCGGCACCCATGCAACTGCACTGCGGACAAGATCCGATCCGGCAGCCGCGCCCGGCGCTTTTGCCGGTCCCGCTTCTCGCGCGCCGGAAGACAGTTCTGCCTCGCCGACGGCCTCTCCATGTAGCACCAAGCTGCCACAAAGGAGTTCAAAATTTGTTTTCGTTCGTTACAGGCAGGGCCCCCGGCGCCCGGCACGAAAACGGCCCGGCAGTCGCCTGCCGGGCCGTTTGTTTCACAAGCTGCCGATGCCCTCAGCCCTGCGGCTGGGGCTCCATGCCGCCGGTCGGGGCATCGCCCTCGCCGCGGCGCTTGGCGCCGGTCTTCGGCACTGCCGAGGCCCGCGCAGTCGGATGGTCGTCGTCGGTCTCGCGCACCGGCGGCTTGCCGTCGAGCAGGTCGCGGATCTCGTCGCCCGACAGCGTCTCGTATTCGAGCAAGCCGTTGGCGATGATGTGGAGCTGTTCCTCATGCTCCGACAGGACGCGCTTGGCGGTCTCGTAGCCGGTGTTGACGAAGGACTTGATCTCCGCATCGACGATCCGCTGGGTGTCTTCCGACACGTGCTGGCTCTTGGCGACGGAGTGGCCAAGGAAGACCTCTTCCTGATTCTCGCCATAGAGCAGCGGGCCGAGCTTGTCGGACATGCCGAACTGGGTCGCCATGGCCCGCGCCAGACGGGTCGCCATCTGGATGTCGCCCGAGGCGCCCGAGGTCACCTTCTCGTAGCCGAAGATCATCTCCTCGGCGACGCGGCCGCCCATCGCCACCGCAAGGTCGGCCTTGCACTTGGCGCGGGTAAGCGAGACCTGGTCCTTCTCCGGCAGGCGCATGACCATGCCGAGCGCGCGTCCGCGCGGAATGATCGTCGCCTTGTGGATCGGATCGGATGCCGGCATGTGCAGCGCCACCAGCGCGTGACCGGCCTCGTGATAGGCGGTGAGCTTCTTCTCTTCCTCGGTCATGACCAGCGTGCGGCGCTCCGCACCCATCATCACCTTGTCCTTGGCGTCCTCGAACTCGGCCATGGTGACGAGCCGCTTGCCGCGGCGAGCCGCCAGCAGCGCGGCCTCGTTGACCAGGTTCATCAGGTCGGCGCCGGAAAAGCCCGGCGTACCGCGCGCCAGCGTGCGGACATTGACGTCCGGCGCCAGCGGCACCTTGCGCATGTGGACCTTGAGGATCTTCTCGCGGCCCGTGACGTCCGGGTTCGGCACGACGATCTGCCGGTCGAAACGGCCAGGCCGCAGCAGCGCCGGGTCGAGCACGTCCGGACGGTTGGTCGCGGCGATGATGATGACGCCTTCGTTCGGCTCGAAACCGTCCATCTCCACGAGCAGCTGGTTCAGCGTCTGCTCGCGCTCGTCGTTGCCGCCGCCAAGGCCGGCACCGCGATGGCGGCCGACCGCGTCGATCTCGTCGATGAAGATGATGCAGGGCGCGTTCTTCTTGGCCTGCTCGAACATGTCGCGGACGCGGCTGGCGCCGACACCGACGAACATCTCGACGAAGTCGGAGCCCGAGATGGTGAAGAACGGAACGTTCGCCTCGCCGGCGACGGCACGCGCGGTCAGCGTCTTGCCGGTGCCCGGGGGACCGACCAGCAGCACGCCGCGCGGAATGCGGCCGCCCAGGCGCTGGAACTTCTGCGGATCGCGAAGGAACTCGACGATCTCCTGCAGGTCTTCCTTGGCCTCGTCGATGCCGGCAACGTCCTCGAAGGTGACGCGGCCATGCGCCTCGGTCAGCAGCTTGGCCTTGGACTTGCCGAAGCCCATCGCCTTGCCGCCCGAGCCCTGCATCTGACGCATCACGAAGATCCAGATGCCGAGGATGATCAGCATCGGGAACCAGGAAATAAGCGCGCCGAGCAGCGAGAAGCTCTCCTGCGGCGGGCGGGCGATGATCCGCACGTCCTTGGAGCGCAGCATCTCGACATATTCGCCGGCCGACTCGGGTGCGTAGGACTGGAAAGAGCCGCCGCTGTTGTACGAACCGATGATCTGCTGACCCTGGATGGTCACCTCGCGCACATCGCCCTGCTCGGCCTGGTTCAGGAACTGCGAGAAGGGAATGTCGTTCGACACGGTGCGCTGTCCCGGGCTCTGGAAGAGCTGGAACAGGGCGATCAGCAACAGGCCGATGATCACCCAAAGGGCGAAATTGCGAAAATTGGCGTTCATGAGCGGTTCCTTCACCGCGCCAAGGCGGCGGTCTGCGCTGGAAAGAAGTCCTTCAAAGCCAAGATAGGTCCGCGGGAACGGGCTGCCAAGGCGACGAAGGAGATTCACACGAAACAGGTCTCATTTTTCTTAAATTTCCCGCCAGCCGAAGGGATTTGTCCCAAGTTCCGGCCGGAACAGGCTTTCCCGCTGCGTGAGCGGGACGAGCCGCACCCCGGCAGGCGCTTCGCCGGCGAGGCCGGGACAATAGGCCGCATCAGTGGGACCAAGCAGAAGCGGTGCGCCGGCAAAGGCCTGCGGCGGCCAGTCGCCGGCCGCCTTGCGTTCGATGCCGTGCTCCGAAAGCGTCCCCAGGGGCACGACGCGAAACGCTCCGCCCCTCTCCGCCTCCACCAGGAAGCGCCGGTCGAAGACGGCCCGGCCCGGTCCCGTGAGCTCGACAGGCGCAAGGCCCTCGCGTCCCGGTTCGCGCCAGAAGACGATCTCGCCGCCGCGCCGGCGCGCCACCACGCCGGACAGCGTCGACTGCGCAACCTCGCGCGCTGCAAGCCGGTCCACGAACCCCTCCAGCCGGACGAGACGCGGCGGATAGGCCTGCCCACCGACGTCTGCCAGCAGCCTTGCGACGAGCCGCAGCAGCGTCTCGCGCGGAAGCGAGGTCAGGGCCTCGACGGACAAGCGCGCCGGACCGGCCGGATGGAAAACGGCACAGGATGCCAGCACCGCATCGACCTGATCGTCGATCGCGGCAGCAGCCGAGGCAAGACGGGCCGCCGTGGCGGCAAGGGTTGCGGCATCCAGCCCCTCGCCGGCCAGCGCCGGCATCAGCTGCCGAAGCCGCGTGCGTGCGTAAGCGGGGTCGTCGTTCGAGGGATCTTCGGCATAGGCCTCGCCCGCCGCCGAGCAGGTGGCGACGAGGCTCGCCTTGGACACCGCCAGCAGGGGCCGCAGCACGGTGACGCAAGCCCCCTCGCCGTATTGCCACAGACCGCGCGCAGGCATCGCCGCAAGACCGTAGACGCCGCTGCCGCGGGCAAGGCGCAGCAGAAAGGTCTCGGCCTGGTCGTCCAGGTGATGGGCAAGCACCAGCGCCTCGATGGCGAGATCGGAGCACGCCGTCACGAGCAGTCCCCGTCGCAGGTCGCGCGCAGCCGCCTGGCGATTGGCGGAGGGCTTGGGTGCGGTGGATGTCAGGATACGGCAGGGCAGGCCGAGCCGTTCGGCAAGAGCTGCAACGGCGCGCGCTTCCGCGGCGGCTTCGGGTCGCAGGCCATGGTCGACAGTCAGGACGTGAATCTCGGGAGGATCGGTCCTGCGCGCGCGCCAGGCGGCGACAAGCAGCAGCAGGGCCGTGGAATCCGGTCCGCCCGACACGGCCAGCGCGAGGCGGCGAAAGGGGATCAGTGCGGCAAGGAGGGCGTCGGCCTGCGTCTCGCAGACGGGCCGCACGCGGTCAGACGCAGCCACCGCTCTGCTGCTGGGCCTGGGCTTCGGCGCGGATCGAGGTCGGCGCGCCCGGATATTTGGTCAAAAGCTCGCTGAAGGTGGCGCAGGCGGCGTCCTTCTGGCCGATGCCCTTGAGCGACAGGCCGAGCTTCAGCAGGCTGTCGGTCACCTTTGAACTGTCGGGATAGTCGGTATAGCTCTTGAGGAACGCATCGGCCGCATCGCGGTACTGCTTGCGGGCATAGAGGCTTTCGCCCAGCCAGAACTGCGCATTCGCCGCCAGCGGATCGTTCGGATGCTGCTGCAGGAAGCCCTTGAAGCCGGCTTCGGCCCCGGCATAGTCGCCCGCCATGATCATCGAATAGGCACTGTCGTAGGACGCCCGCGGCGAACTGCCGGACGAGGGCGCAGAGGCCATGCCGAACGTGTCCTGCTGCACGCCGCCGGAAACGCCGGGAGGCAGGTCGCCCTGCCCTCCGCCGGTTGCAAGACCGCCGGCGCCCGACTGGCCGCGCGCGAGCGCGGACAGGTCCAGCGGGCCGGCACCGAGCGAGCCGGAGCCGTCCTGCGTATAGCCGCCCTCGGCGCCGAACTCGGCGTCGCCCGACCCGTCCGCCGGGAGCTGGCCGAGCGTGCCGGACGCCGGGCCGTAGCTCTCGCCTCCGCCCTGGAGACCGGCAAGATCGCCGGCCTGGCCGGAAGGTTGGCCGGACGGCTGGGCGGGAGCAGCGTCCGACCGCTTACGTCCGCCCTGTTCCAGCTGCTGGAAGCGGTACTCGTTGTCTTCCTGCATCCGCTGGAGCTGCTCCTGCAACTGCCGGATCTGGTAGTTGAGCTGTTCGATCTGTCCGGTGAGGTTGCGCATCTGCTCCTCGACCTGGTTGATCCGTACCGCAGCATCGCTGTCGCTGCGCGAGCCGAAAAGCTGCGCCGACGCCGCCTGCGGCAACGCAAGCAGCATCACCAGCGCGAACACGCCGGTCAGACTTCTGAAAGCCATGGGTTTCAATCGATTCATGCCTGTCCTCCGCCCGCGCGGCAGCCGGGCGATTGCCCGACCGTCCGCCTGAACGCCATAGCACAGGGCGCTGCGACTTCGGCCAAATTTTGACGCCGCAGCAGGCATCCGCCCTGCCTGCCGGCCACAAACGCACCGGACACAAACGCAAGGGCGGCCGCGACGGTTTCCCGTCCGGCCGCCCCGAAGGCAGGTCGTCTCAGGTCCGGCCGCGCGGCCGGTCAGCTTCCGGCGTTGTCGAGCACGGTCACCGCACGACGGTTCTGCGTCCAGCAGCTCTCGTCGTTGCAAACTGCGACCGGACGCTCCTTGCCGTAGGAGACCGTCTTGATGCGGTTGCCCGGAATGCCGCGGGCAACCAGATAGTTGCGCACCGCGTCGGCACGCCGCGCGCCGAGCGCGATGTTGTACTGGCGTGTGCCGCGCTCGTCCGCATGACCCTCGATGGTCACCGTGTAGCGGCTGTAGCTGTTCAGCCACTGGGCCTGCTTGTCCAGCGTCGCTGTTGCCTGCGGCGAGAGCGTCGTCTGGTCGTTGCCGAAGAACACGCGATCACCCACGTTCACCACAAAGTCCTGACCGGTGCCGGGCTGGACGTTGCCAGTCAGGCCATCCGGCTTGGTCTGCGCGCAGGCTGCCAGAAGCATCGCGCCTGCGACAACGGAGGCAATGCGCGCGCCACGGCTCCGCATCCCGAAATTCATCATGAAACTCACTCCTGATCCCCACCACCCCGACAGGGTAAACGCTTCTACAGCGAAACCGGTTAAGCGCGCGTTCATCAACATGGTTAACGAAATCCTGCGCGCCCCAAAAGCTGGGGGCTGACCCCCAGCCTAGCCGTGAGCGCCTATTCCAGCAAGGGAGACCAGGCCGGGTCCGAGCCGAAGGCCGGGGTCGGCACGCGCTGCTCGTTGTAGCCGGTCAGGTCCACGGTCCACAGCTGCGGTCCACCATTGGCCCCCGGGGTGTCGCGGAAGAACACCAGCACGCGGCCGTTCGGCGACCAGGCCGGCCCCTCGTTGTGATAGCCCTCGGTCAGGATACGCTCGCCCGAACCGTCCGCCCGCATCACGCCGATCATGAAGCGCCCCTGATTCATCTTCGTGAAGGCGATCAGATCGCCGCGCGGCGACCAGACCGGCGTCGAGTAGCGGCCCGGCCCGAAGCTGATGCGCTGCGGATTGCCGCCATTGGCGTCCATCACATAAAGCTGCTGCGTGCCGCCGCGGTCGGACTCGAAGACGATCCGGTTGCCGTCCGGCGAATAGGACGGGCTGGTGTCGATGGCCGGGGTGTTGGTCAGCCGGGTGGTGCGGCGCGAGCGCAGGTCCATCTCGAAGATGTTGGCATTGCCGCCCTGCTGCAGGCTCATCGCCACCCGCTGGCCATCCGGCGAGAAGCGCGGCGCGAAGGTCATGCCCGGGAAGTTGCCGACCATCTCGCGCTGGCCCGTCTCGATGTTGAGCAGGTAGACGCGCGGTTCGTTGCCGGCATAGGCCATGTAGGTCACTTCCTGCCGCGAGGGCGAGAAGCGCGGCGTCAGCACCAGGTCGCTGCCATTGGTCAGGTAGCGCACATTGGCGCCGTCCTGGTCCATGATGGCCAGCCGCTTGACGCGTTTGTCCTTGGGGCCCGTCTCGTCGATATAGACGATGCGCGTGTCGAAATAGCCCTTCTCTCCGGTCAGACGCTCATAGATCGCGTCGGCGATGATATGGGCCATGCGGCGCCAGTTGTCGGCCGTGGTGTAGAACTGCTGGCCGAGCATCTGCTGGCCGGCAAAGACGTCCCACAGGCGGAATTCGGCGCGGATGCGCCCGTCCGACTGCCGCTCGATCGCACCGACCACCAGCGCCTGCGCGCCGATCGGGCGCCAGGAGCCGAACTCCGGCGGCGTGTTCACGTTGACGCCCTTCTCGATGAAGCTGGCCGGGTCGAGCGGCCGGAAGAGACCGGACCGGGCAAGATCGGCTTTGATCACGTCGGTGATCTCGGACGCGAGCTTCGCTTCGCCGCCAGCCCCCGAAAAGGCCGGCAGGGCGATGGGCAGTGGCTCGATATTGCCCTGCGTGACGTCGATTTCGACGACTGCCGACGCGCGCTCGGCCGGAAGCAGTCCGAAGCTCAGCACGACCGCTGCAAGCAGCAGGGCGGCCATTCGCGAGCAGGAGCGTGCAATGCTGGCAGATGCCTGTCTGATCATACTCTAGGCTCCGTCGGTCCTTGTGTCGCGGCGCACCGCGAATGCGGAGGCGCCGGTGTCCGGCCCATCCGTCGCGTGAGAATTCGTCATTTTCGCGTCCCTTGCAGATCTTGGCATATCCGCAAAGGCTGCAGGACGTCCCGATCCGTGCTCAACCGCCGAGCAGTTCGCGCGGATCGAAATTGATGATCACTTCCCGCCAGGTGTCATATTTCGCCGAGGGGAGCGAATAGGGAGCGCAGCGCAGGACCGCCCGCCGGGCGCTCTCCGCCGCAATACCAAAGGACGGGTTCGCGCTGGAGTTCATGACTTCCGGACGCTGGTCCACCTGCCCGTCCGGGGTCAGGAACACCTTGAGCCGGACAGTGAGATCGCCGGCGCCGGCCGCACCCGCAGGCGGGTTCCAGCAGCGCGAGATCTGCCCGCGCAGTGCATCCAGCTCAGACTGGCTCATCGTCACGCCGCTCTGGCCGAGGCGACTGCCGAGCGACGCCGGCTGGGTCGAGTTCGAGCTCGATCCGCCCGCCGGCTCCACCTTGTTGAGCAGCGCGGCGATCTCGTTCGGATTGAAGTTCTCGCGCGGCGGCTCGCGTCGCGGCTGCGGCGGCGGGGTCGGCTTGGACCGCGGGCGCACGTTCGGCGGCGGCGGCGTCTCCGCCACCTTCTTCTCGGGCTCGGGGGTCGGGGCAGGTGCCGGCTCGGGCTCTGCTCGCGGTGCGGGAGGCTCCGGCGCGGGCGGCTCGGGCTGCGGCGCCGGCGGCTCGGGTGTCGGCGGCTCGGGCGCTGGGGCCGGCTCGGGGGCAGGCGCCGGCGTCGGCTCGGGCGCTGCCTGGTTCGGCCGCTTGGCCTCGGTTTCGGCCGGCTTTTCTTCCGCCTTCGGCTCCTCGACAGGCTTTTCCGTCGGCCGGGTCGCCTCGACCTCGCGCACTTCCGCCGTCTTCTCGCCGATGCGCAGGCGCGTCAGCTCCGAGACGGGAACGAGATCGACGGGCAGGGTGTCGACCGGGCCGATGTCGAACGGCTTCGCATCGGGGAATGAGACCACTCCCCAAAGCAGCACGGCCAGATGGCCCGCAGTCGATGCGATGAGCCCGACACGCATGTGCCTACTGCTGCTCCTCGAGCGTCACGAGGCCGAGCCGCTTGTAGCCGGCCGCGTTGATGCGCCCCATCACGCCCATGATCGTGCCGTAGTCGGCATTCCGGTCGCCGCGCACGAAGATGCGCTCGTCGTAGCCGTTCTGGGCGATCGCCTCCAGCTTCGCCACCACTTCGTCGGCGGCGATCTCCGTGTCCTGGATATAGATGCGCCCGTCGGCGGCGACCGAAATCGTGATCGGCTCCGTCGCCCCTTCCAGGGGCTTGGCCTGCGTCTCCGGCAGGTCGAGCGGCACGCCGACGGTGAGCAGCGGCGCCGCGACCATGAAGATGATCAGCAGCACCAGCATCACGTCCACGAAGGGCGTGACGTTGATCTCGCTCATCGGCTGGTGGCGCTTTCGGCGACGGCGGCGACCGGCCTCTTCGGGCGCCGCACCGGCGGACTGCATGCCCATGGGGTCAGCTCCTCTCGTCGATCTGACGCGACAGAATGGCAGAGAACTCGTCGGCGAAGCCTTCCATGCGGGCGGACAGCTTGCCGGCATCCGCCGACAGCTTGTTGTAGGCAATCACCGCCGGAATGGCCGCGAGCAGGCCGAGCGCGGTCGCGAGCAGCGCCTCGGCGATGCCCGGCGCGACGACGGCCAGATTGGTGTTCTTGGAGGCGGCAATCGCCTGGAAGCTGGTCATGATGCCCCAGACAGTGCCGAACAGGCCGATGAAGGGGGCCGCCGAGCCGACGGTCGCCAGCACCAGGAGCCTTGCCTCCAGGCGTTCGGCCTCGCGGGCGATGGTCACGTCCATCACCCGGTCGATGCGCTGGCGCAGGCTGGCGATGGCCGGGCGCGCGCCCTCATGGCTGCGCTTCCACTCGCGCATCGCCGCAATGAACAGCGCTGCCATCGAATGGTTCGCCCGCCCCGACAGGGTGCGATACAGCTCCTCGAGCGACTGGCCGGACCAGAACACGGTCTCGAAGCGGTTCATCTGGCGCTTGGTGCGCGTGAACAGCAGCCACTTGTCGACGATGATCGCCCAGCACCAGATGGATGCGACGACGAGGCCGAGCATCACCAGCTTGACGACGAGATGCGCCTGAAGAAACAGCGCGAAGAAGGACATGTCGCCCTGCGGAGCCGCGAGGGTCGTTTGTGCAAGTTCCACGGGATTCATCTAATTCAGGACCTCTTGCCCGATACCATTGGCGCACATGCCGGATCGGTTGCCGGTTGCCCGTATCGATCGGGCCAGTCGGTTTGTCCGCTGATCGACCGCCTCAATGACGAGCGATTTTGGCGAAACTGGGACTGTTTCCGCCGATAACCTGCGGCATTAAGCCAGCGTTAAGGTTACTGTCGCGTTAAGACAGCGACATGTCGCCGGCAAGGCGCGCGGCAAGCGCAGCCGGCAGGCGGCGCGGCCGCCCTTCAGGAGAAATCACGGCGACCGTCACCTCGGCGGCGAAAAGCAGCGCCCCGTCCCGGCGGATTTCCTGGGCCAGGACGATCCGCGCGCCCCGCGCCTCATCGAGGCGCGTTGCGACCTCCAGCAGGTCGTCGATGCGGGCCGGCGCATGGAAATCGATCTCCATGTGCCGCACGGCGAACGCCAGCGGTTCGCCATGCGCGCCGCTCGCCAGCTCGTTGTGGTGAATGCCGCAAAGGCGCAGGAAATCGGAGCGGCCGCGTTCGGCGAACTTCAGATAGGCGGCGTGATAGACGACGCCGGTGAAATCGGTGTCCTCGTAATAGACCCGCACCGGCAGGACATGCCGTCCGCCCTCCAGCCGGCCGGCAAGATCCGGCCAGCGCGGCGACGCCTCATGTGTCGTCATCGGTGAACAGCCCGAGCTGCGGCACGTTGGAGCCTTGCGGCGCCGCCAGGCCGAGATGCTGGAACGCCTGCGGCGTCAGGATGCGGCCGCGCGGCGTGCGCTGGATATAGCCCTGCTGGATCAGATAGGGCTCGACGATCTCCTCGATAGCGTCGCGCGGCTCCGAAAGGGCCGCGGCGATGGTCTCGATGCCGACGGGACCGCCGCCGAATTTCAGGGCGATCTGGTTCAGGTAGCGCCGGTCGAGCTGGTCGAGGCCGGCACTGTCCACCTCGAGCTGGGTCAGCGCCCGGTCGGCAATCGCCGCATCCACCGTCTCCTGTCCGCCGACCACGGCAAAGTCGCGCACCCGCCGCAGCAGGCGGCCGGCGATGCGCGGCGTGCCGCGTGCGCGCCGGGCGATCTCCCGCGCTCCGTCGTCGCTCATTCCGATGCCGAGAATGCGGGCACCGCGCCGCACGATCAGCTCCAGTTCCTCGGACGTGTAGAATTGCAGGCGGACGGGAATGCCGAACCGGTCGCGCAGCGGCGTCGTCAGGAGGCCGAGCCGCGTCGTCGCCGCAACGAGGGTGAAGCGCGCAAGATCGATCTTCACCGAGCGCGCCGCCGGACCCTCGCCGATGATCAGGTCGAGCTGGAAGTCCTCCATCGCCGGATAGAGCACTTCCTCGACGGCCGGGCTGAGACGATGGATCTCGTCGATGAACAGCACATCGCGCTCTTCCAGGTTGGTCAGCAGCGCGGCGAGATCGCCGGCCTTGGCGATGACCGGTCCGGAGGTCGCACGGAAGTTGACGCCGAGCTCACGCGCCATGATCTGGGCGAGCGTCGTCTTGCCGAGCCCCGGAGGCCCGACAAAGAGCACATGGTCGAGCGCCTCGCCGCGCGCCTTGGCCGCGCCGATGAAGACCTTGAGATTGGCGCGCGCCTGCGCCTGGCCGACGAAGTCGTCGAGCACCTGCGGGCGCATCGTCGTGTCGATCTCGTCGCCGCGCAGTTCGGGCGAGACGAGACGGCCGGCGTCCTCGCTCATCTGGCAAGCTCCTTGAGGCCGAGGCGGATCAGCGTGGCGGCCTCGGCCTCCTCGCCTGCGCTCTTGACGGCAGCGGCCACCGCCGCGCTGGCCTGCGCCTGCTGGTAGCCGAGATTGACGAGGGCAGACACTGCATCGCCCACCGCCGTCGGCACAGCGGCCGAGGCCTGCTGCGAGGCCGCGATGGTGCCGGCATCGACGCTGGCAAAGGCCGGCGCCTTGCTCTTCAGTTCGGTGACGATGCGCTCGGCGACCCGCTTGCCGATGCCCGGCGCGCGGGCGATCTGGGCCGTATCGCCCAGCGCCACCGCATTGGCGAGTTCCGACGCCTTCATCACGCCGAGGGCGGCGAGCGCGACCTTGGCCCCCACCCCCTGCACGGTCATCAGCAGCTGGAACCAGGCCTTTTCCGACGCGCTGGAAAAACCGTAGAGGCGGATCAGGTCCTCGCGCACCAGGGTCTCGATATGCAGCACCGCCGCCTCGCCGCGCCCGGGCAGCCCCTGCAGCACGCGCGCGGGCGCAAAGACCAGATAGCCGACGCCGTGCACGTCGAGGATCAGGTGATCGTCGCCGATCTCGTCGACCACACCCTTGAGCTTGCCGATCATGCCTGTCTCCCGGCTCTCTGCCTACCGGCTCCCGTCGAAGGCGTCATCGCGCCAGTTTCTCGGCAATGCGTGCGGCGGCCGGCGTCACCCGGTGCTGGGCATGGCAGATGGCGATGGCCAGCGCATCGGCCGCGTCATCCGAGTTGAACGTCGCCTTCGGCATCAGGACCTTCACCATCATGCGGATCTGGTCCTTCTCCGCGTGCCCCGTTCCCACCACCGTCTTCTTGACGAGGTTCGGCGCATATTCCGCAACCGCAAGACCGTTCAACGCCGGAACCAGCAGCGCGATGCCGCGCGCCTGGCCGAGTTTCAGCGTCGCGCCCGCATCCTTGTTGACGAAGGTCAGTTCCACCGCCGCCTCGTCCGGCGCCTGCTGCCCGAGAACCTCCTGCAGCCCGTCATGCAACTGGCGCAGCCGGTCGGACAGCGGCAGGCGGTTGTCGGAGAGGACCGTGCCGCTGGCCGCGAAGGTCATGCGGTTTCCCTCCACGACGATCACGCCCCAGCCGGTGCGGCGGAGACCGGGATCGATGCCGAGTATGCGAATCGGGAATGCCATGGAACAAATCGGTAACGCCATTCGCCGCGCCTGACCAGCGCGGACATGGCTCCAGCCACGCAAACCAGCAGAAAACCGGGCACCGGACGCGGCAAGGCCCGCCCGGAACGCCGGACGGGCTGCCGTCTATCGAAGCCGGGAAGAAGGACCGGCAGGTCGGCTCATGCGGCCCGGATCGTCGCGATGAGCTCGGTCATGCGCACCTGCAACTCGCGAATGTCCGTGTTGAGGCGGGACGACTGCTCTCCCACCGCGCCGGCCACCTCCTTGCCGCGCAGGGCGGCCTGCAGGATTCCTGCCGTAGATTCGCTGACGCGCATGGTGCCGTCCGACGCCTCGGAGATGTTGCGACTGATCTCGCCGGTGGCCGCGCTTTGCTGCTGCACGGCGGCGGCAATCGCGGTGGCGATGTTGTTCATCGTCTCGATCGTCGAGGAGACGCTGCCGATCGCCTCGGCCGAGTCGCCCGTCGCGGTCTGGATTTCGCCGATCTGCGCAGCGATGTCCGCGGTCGCCCGGGATGTCTGCTCGGCAAGTCCCTTGACCTCGGCCGCAACCACGGCAAATCCCTTGCCCGCCTCGCCGGCCCGCGCCGCCTCGATGGTCGCGTTCAGCGCCAGCAGGTTCGTCTGCCCGGCAATGTCCGAGATCAGCTTGACGATGTCGCCGATCCGCTGCGAGGCGGCCGTCAGCGAGGTGATCTTGTCGTTGGACAGCGCCGCCGCCGAGACCGCCTGCTGCGAGACCCGGCGCGCCTCGTCGGCCTGGCGCGCGATCTCGCGAATGCTCGCGGCCATCTCCTCCGATGCGGCGGCCGCTGCCTGGACGTTGTCGGACGCCTCGCCCGAGGCGCGCTCGGCAAAATGGCTGCTTTCGGCGTTCTTGCTGGAGACCGTCCCCAGCTCCCGCGAGACCTCGTCCATTGCCGCAGCGGTCTGCGCGCAGGTGTCGACCGCGGTCGCGACCGCCTGCTCGAACCGGCCGGCAATCGCATCCAGCGTCTCGCGCCGGTCGCGATGGCCCGCCTCGATATAGACGGAGATCGCAAGGTCCATGTCGAGCAAGGCCGCCGACTGGACCGCCTTCTGGATCGCGATCACCCGGGCGCGCGCATCCCTGGAGAAATAGCTTCCGCGCATTTCCCGCGCCACACCCTCGACCAGCCCGTTGAGCACGAAGTTGTAGCCGCCGATATACCAGCGCGGCTCGAGGCCGAGGCGATTGTGCGCCTCGCCGACCTTCGTCACCGAGTCCGCGTAGTCTTCGGTGAAGCGGGCATCGGCGATGATCGACCAATGCCGCAGCTGCATCTCCTTGGCATGCGCCATGTGGTCCGGCGACTTGAAGAATTTCCGGGCATCCGCAAAGCCGGAAATATGCTGGTAGAACCCATCGAGAATGTCGGGCAGCAACCGCATGATCACCGGCTTCGCCTCGCGAAGCAACGAAAGGGCAGTGTCGTCGAGCCTGTAGAATGCACGCCTTTCGGCAATCGTGTCCCTGGGAGCCATCCGATGTCCTCGCAAGCCTGGCAACGGCAGTCGCGTAAAACTACGGACGTAGAACTACCTACACGCTAATTTACGCAGGGTAAAATTGTCGCGCGACCCTACGGGATTTCCCGTAGAAAGAACGGCGCGATTTCATCTCCCCAAGGCAAAATCCGAAGGACGGGCCGCGCCGCACCGCTCGGTTCCCGGCGGCCCGCGCAGGGCATGCCGAGGCGGCCGGCACGAAAAAGCCCGGCAGGAAGCCTGCCGGGCCTATGCAAAGTGCCAAGCGGAAAAAGCGGCGCTCAGGCAGCCGTCAGGCGGGCCAGCGTTTCCTCGTCGACGTCGAAGTTCGAGTAGACGTTCTGCACGTCGTCGTCGTCTTCCAGCAGGCCGATCAGCTTCAGCATGGTCTGGGCCTTGTCGGCATCGACCGGGGTCAGCGTCTGCGGCTTCCACACGGCCTTGACGGTCTCGGCCTCGCCGAGGGTCTCTTCCAGCGCCTTGGACACATCGCCCAGGTCCTCGAAGGCGCAGGTGATCACGTGGCTGTTCTCGTCGGACTGCACGTCCTCCGCACCAGCCTCGATGGCGGCCTCGAGCATGGCATCGGCAGTGCCGGCCGCGGCCGGATAGACGATCTCGCCGATACGGTCGAACATGAAGGCGACCGAACCGGTCTCGCCCATCGAGCCGCCGCACTTGGAGAAGTAGGAGCGCACGTTGGAGGCCGAGCGGTTGCGGTTGTCGGTCAGCAGCTCGATGATCACCGCAACGCCTGCCGGACCGTAGCCCTCGTAGCGGAGCTCTTCGTAATTGTCGCCGTCACCGGCCTGCGACTTGTTGATGGCCCGCTGGATGTTGTCCTTGGGCATCGACTGGGCCTTGGCATTCTGCACGGCCAGGCGAAGGCGCGGATTGGAGTTGATGTCCGGTCCGCCCATCTTCGCCGCGACCGTGATCTCCTTCGACAGCTTGGAGAAGATCTTCGAGCGGACGGCGTCCTGACGGCCCTTCCGATGCATGATGTTCTTGAATTGGGAATGTCCGGCCATGTCGCTTCCTGGTCTTGTCGGGAACGCCGGCGGTCTCGGCCGCGATCGCGCGCGGCCCGGACACGATCTCCAGGCGCGTTCCTCCTGGATTGATGACGGGCGGGCGGAACGGATCGGTCGCCGCCGAGCCGGGTCCGCCTGCAATCTCAAAAGATCGGCGCGTTATAGGCTGCGGCCAGGAGAAAATCCAGCATCCGCTGGCGCCCCCGGCACGGCCCGTCGCCTCATCCTGCCGTCCAGAACGAGGGCAGCGCCCGGGCCAGCCGTCCGCCCAGCCGCACCGGTTCGATCGCCGTGGCCAGGCCGCTGGCATCGTCCACCTCGACGGCCACCCCGCACACCGTCGCATCGCCCATCGCCGGGGTAAAGCGCCCGGACGGGATCTTGCGCAGGAAGCGGGAGATCGGCTCGTCCTTCTCCATGCCGAGCACGGAATCGTAGTCGCCGCACATGCCGGCATCGCTCATATAGGCGGTGCCGCCCGGCAGGATCTGATGATCGGCGGTCGGCACATGCGTGTGGGTGCCCACGACCAGCGTCGCCCGGCCGTCGACGAAATGCGCCAGCGCCTGCTTCTCGCTGGTCGCCTCCGCATGCATGTCGATGACGATGGCATCCGCCACCTGGCCGAGCGGCGTTGCGTCCAGCACCCGCTCCACCGCGACGAAAGGATCGTCGAGACTGTCCATGAACACCCGGCCCATGACATTCATCACCAGCACCCTTGCGCCGTTGCGCGCGGTGAACAGGTTGGCGCCGCGCCCCGGCGCCCCTTGCGGGAAGTTGAGCGGCCGCAACAGGCGGTCCTGCCGCTCGATATAGACCAGCGTGTCGCGCTGGTCCCACACGTGATTGCCGGTGGTGACGACATCCGCCCCCGCATCCAGCACGTCCTGCAGGATCTCCTCGGTGATGCCGAAGCCGGCCGCGGAGTTCTCGCCGTTGACGATCACGAAATCGATGGAATGGCGCTCGACCAGTCCCGGCAGCATGTCGGTCGCCGCCTGCCGGCCGCTGCGGCCGACGAGATCACCCAGAAACAGCAGCCTCATGCCCGCTCGGGTCCTTCCAGTTGGATGAAGCCGCGCTCGGTCAGGATCCGGTCGAGGCGGCGGTCGTGGTTTTCCTCCGGCACGCTTTCCACTTCCTGCAGCGAAAAGGCAATACCGACAGTTGCCGGCGGCGCTCCGCGTTCCGTGCCGATGCGCGCGATGGCCCGGTCGTAATAGCCCCGGCCGTAGCCGATCCGGCCGCCGCGCCTGTCGAAGGCGGCCAGCGGCACCAGCATGCAGTCGGGCAGCAGGACATCGGCATCGGCCGGCGGTTCGGCCGTCCCGAAGCCGGCCGGCACCAGCACGGTCTCGCGGGTCAGCCGGCGGAACACCAGGTCCCCGTCGACAATGGCCGGCAGGCACAGCGCATGCCCGCGCGCCCGCAGCGCATCCATCAAGGGGCGGGGATCGATCTCGTCGCGGATCGGCCAGAAGCCGGAAACGATGGCGCCGTCAGGAAAGCCGAGCGCCTCCACAGCTTCGGCAAGGGCGAGCCCGCCCTCGATCCGCGCCTGAAAGGGCAGGCCGGCGCGGCGCCCGAGCGCCTCCTTGCGGCGCACGGACTTCAATTCGCGCAGGGCGCGGATCTCTTGCGAAATGTCGGTATCGGGAAAGATCAAGCGTCGCGCTCCCGGATGCGGCGGCCGAAGGGGCTGCCGACGCTCCGTCCAGGGCGACGGCGAACGAGAGAAATGACGTGGCCACCTCGGCCGTTGGAGGTTGCAATCCCGGGAAACCTACAGAGTAGGTGGGCGCCGTATACTCCAGCCCACGGGCCGGAGCAGGAACAGCTCCCTAGGGATGCGTAAGGCCCCGGGGATATGTCTCCTGACGCACCGCGCAGCCACGCCAACCCCGATATAGGGGCGCTTTGCCGGGAAATACAACACACGTTTTCGCATGGCCGGCCGGCGGCGCACGGAACACCCGGCGCGCGCGGCCGGTCAGGCATCGGCCGGGCGCAGCGATCTTGCCAGCCCGTCGGCCAGAGCCTCGATCCGCTCGGCCGCATTGACGATCTTGCCGGCGAGTTCCGCGTCGTTGCGCGCGGAGCTGTCGAGCGCCACGCGGCGCGCCTCGCGCAGGCTGTCGACCTCGTCCTGCAGGGCGGCGAGCCGGCGTTCGCGCTCCACCAGTTCGTCGGTGACCATGATCCCGGCCATCACCGTCAGGCGCAGATCGCCGATCTCGCCGAAACTGCCGCGCAGGCTGTCGATGGCGCTGTCGAAGCGGCGGGCGAGCGCGGTCAGCCGCTCTTCCTCGCCGTCGTCGCAGGCCATGCGAAAACTGCGTCCGTTGATCGTCACGATTATCTGAGCCATCGCCTCGTCGCCTCAGCCGCCATGCGTCTCGAGCACGGAGCGGATCGATTCCATTGCCGACACCAGCCTTCGCGAGACTTCGCGATTGGCATCCTCCAGCCGGGCGACGCGCGCCTCGGCCGTGTCCAGCGTCGCAGCCAGCGAGGAGCGGTCCTCGCCCAGCCGCTGCAACTCTTCCTGCAGCCCGCCCAGCGACATGTCGGCCTCGAGCCGGCGCTGCACCGCTGCATCCAGCCGCGACACGGCGCGGGCCAGACGCTCGAGCGCAGCATCGACGCTGCCGCCGGGCCCTGCCGCGGACGCGACCGGCCGGGTCTCGCCCCCGCCCGACTGCCCCCCGGAAAGTCCCGACGTATCGTCCATTCCAACCCCTTGTGGATTCGCTGCCGGCTTCGGTGCGCGCACCATGCCGCTCGCGGGCGGAATACCCGCTTCCGCCCTTTGCCGCTATACCATTCCTTGCCGCCCGATGCGAGATCGACGGACACACGCCCTCCCCCGGCGTCTCCCGCCATCCGCTTTGTTGACTCGCCCAAGGTTCCTGATATTTGTCGAGCCGCCTCGGCGGGGTCCGGTGAAAACCGGTCGCAACCGCCGGAAAACCGATATCGCCGGCGGCCCGGACACGATCCGCGCCCGCCCGTCCCGACCGGGCGCAGCACCTCCCCGCAGCGCCACCCAGGGACAGGCCGGACGCCGAACCCGGGGCCCGTGCGGTGCCCGCATTACGGACGAGTAGCCCGCGTGGGCCGCCGACAGGGACGAACGGAATCAGATGACCGACCTCGAAAAGCACAATCGCATGGCCAATGCGATCCGTTTCCTCGCAGCAGATGCCGTGGAAGCGGCCAAGTCCGGCCATCCCGGCCTGCCCATGGGAGCGGCCGACATCGCGACCGTGCTGTTCACCCAGGTGATGCATTACGACCCGACCCGTCCGGACTGGCCGGACCGCGACCGGTTCGTCCTGTCGGCCGGCCACGGCTCGATGCTGCTCTATGCGGTGCACTACCTGCTCGGCTCCGAGGACTTCACCCTCGACCAGCTCAAGAAGTTCCGCCAGATCGGCGCGCTGACCGCCGGTCATCCGGAATACGGCCACGGCGCCGGCATCGAGACGACCACCGGCCCGCTCGGCCAGGGTCTTGCCAATGCCGTCGGCATGGCGATCTCCGAGCGCCACCTGCGCGAGACCTTCGGCGACGCCCTCACCGACCACTACACCTATGTGCTGGCCGGCGACGGCTGCCTGATGGAGGGCATCAGCCAGGAGGCGATCTCGCTCGCCGGCCATCTGAAGCTCAACCGCCTGATCGTCATCTGGGACGACAACGGCATCTCCATCGACGGCAAGGTGTCGCTCACCGACAGCACCAACCAGCTGGAGCGCTTCGAAGCCAGCGGCTGGGCGACCGTCGCCATCGACGGGCACGATCCGGCGGCGATCGCCGCCGCCCTGACCAAGGCGCGCGACAGCGACCGCCCGACCCTGATCGCCGCGAAGACCACCATCGGCTTCGGCGCGCCGAACAAGGCCGGCTCCGAGAAGGTCCACGGCTCGCCGCTCGGCGCCGAGGAACTGGCCGCGACCCGCAAGGCGCTCGGCTGGGCCCATGAGGCCTTCGAGGTTCCCAGCGACATTCTCGACGCCTGGCGCATCGCCGGCCTGCGCTCCGGCCAGGCCCGCAAGGAGTGGGAAAAGCGCCTTGCCGCCGCCGACTCCGAACTGCGGTCCGAGTTCGAGCGTCGCCTGCGCGGCGACCTGCCCTCCGGTTTCGCCGAGGCGATGGCGAAGCTGAAAAAGCAGATCGCCCAGGACAAGCCGACCATGGCGACCCGCAAGGCCTCGGAATACGTGCTCGGCACGATCACCAAGGTGTTGCCGGAGACCATCGGCGGCTCCGCCGACCTGACCGGTTCGAACAACACCAGGACGCCCGACACCGCCCCGATCACGCCGGACGACTTCACCGGCCGCTACCTGCACTGGGGCATCCGCGAGCACGGCATGGCCGCCGCGATGAACGGCATGGCGCTGCATGGCGGCACCATCCCCTATTCCGGCACCTTCCTGGTGTTCTCCGACTATGCCCGCCCGGCCATTCGCCTTGCGGCCCTGATGCGCCAGCGCGTCATCCACGTGATGACCCATGACAGCATCGGCCTCGGCGAGGATGGCCCGACCCATCAGCCGGTCGAGCACTACGCCGCGCTGCGCGCGATCCCGAACCTCGACTTCTATCGCCCGGCCGACGTCACCGAGACGCTGGAGTGCTGGCAGCTGGCGCTGGAAACCGAGGAGACGCCGAGCATTCTTGCGCTGACGCGCCAGAACCTGCCGCCGGTGCGCACCAGCTATGAGGCCGAGAACCTGTCCGCCCGCGGCGCCTATGTGGTCGCCGACAGCGACGAGGCGCCTGAGGTCACCATCTTCGCCTCCGGCTCAGAGGTCGAGATCGCCCTCAAGGCCCGCGAGACGCTGGTCGCCGCCGGCACCGCGACCCGCGTCGTCTCCGTGCCCTGCATGGAGCGCTTCGAGCGCCAGTCGGACGACTACCGCGCCGACATCGCCGGCGGGGCGAAGGTCAAGGTCGCCATCGAGGCCGGCATCCGCATGGGCTGGGACTCGATCATCGGATCCGACGGCATCTTCATCGGCATGACCGGTTTCGGCGCCAGCGGCCCCTACCAGGAGCTCTACCGCCACTTCGGCATCACCGCCGAAGCGGTGGTCGCCGCGGTCAACGCCCGCCTGTAAGCGGCGGTTTCCGGTAAAGTCCGGACAGGGCGGCGCAGCCGCGTCGCCCTGTCCTGTCCGTTGCGCTCGCGCAGCGATCGGCTGTAAGAGGTGTCGATCCATCGGGAGATCGCCGTCGTGTCGCCCAGCTCCGGAAAGCGCCGTTCCACCCACGCCCTCTGGCGCTCCATCGCCGAGCGCCCGTGGATTCTCGCTCTCGCAGTGCTCCTGGCGCTCGTGCTGCTGCCGGTCGCCGTCTGGCTCGATCTCAGGAACCTCTCCGACGCAGGCCTGACGACGCAGGCGCGCACCCTCAATGCGATGGTGTCGGAGATCCGCGCCTATTACGGCTCCAACGTCGTCGGCCGCGTCCAGGGCTACACCGGCGATTCCGTCGCCGTTCACAACTACGAGGACGTACCTGGCGCGATCCCCATCCCGGCGACCCTGTCGCTGGAACTGGGCGGCGTGATCGCCGGCCGCGGCGGCGGCGATGTCGATTATCGCTTCGTTTCCGACCTTGCCTTCGCCAACCGGGCGCCGCACAGGCTCGATGCCTTCGAGACCGCCGCTCTGGCGAGCTTCCGCCAGAGCCGGGCGCCGGACGCGGTCGTCACGGACCTGTCGGGCTCGCTGTTCGAACGGCAGATCCGCATGGCCGTCCCGGTGGTGATGGGCCAGGCCTGCGTCTCCTGCCACAACACCCATCCCGAAAGCCCCAAGCGCGACTGGCAAGTCGGCGACGTGCGCGGTATCCAGGCCATCACGGTGCACCAGCCGATCGCCAGGAACCTCTTCTCCTTCAAATACCTGTTCCTCTACTTCGCCGGGGCCGGCGCCTTCGGCGCGGCCTTTGCCGGGTTGCAGTGGCGCCAGGCCAACGACTTCCGCCGGATGAACACGGAGCTGGAGGAGGCGAACGGCTTCCTCGCCTCCATCTCCATGAAGATCTCGAAATACCTCTCGCCGCAGATCTACAAGTCGATCTTCTCCGGCGAGAAGGACGTGGTGATCTCGACCGAGCGCAAGAAGCTGACGATCTTCTTCTCCGACATCAAGGATTTCACGGAAACGGCCGAGCACCTGCAGCCCGAAGAGCTGACCAGCCTGCTCAACGAGTATTTCACGGAAATGTCGACCATCGCCCAGGCGCATGGCGCGACCGTCGACAAGTTCATCGGCGATGCGATCCTCGCCTTCTTCGGCGATCCGGAGACGCGCGGCGCGCGCGAGGACGCCAATGCCTGCCTCGACATGGCCATCGCGATGCAAAAGCGCATGGTGGAGCTGAAGAGCCGCTGGCGCCGACGCGGGATCGAGAAGCCCTTCGAGGTCCGCATGGGCATCAACACCGGATACTGCAATGTCGGCAATTTCGGCTCGGCCGACCGCATGGACTACACGATCATCGGCGCCGAGGCGAACCTGGCCGCCCGCCTGCAGGGCATCGCCCAGCCCGGCGGCATCGTCATCTCCTACGAGACCTGGGCGCATGTGCAGGACCGGGTGCGGGTGCGCCGGCTGGAACCGATCACGCTCAAGGGCATTCCCGGCGAGATCGTGCCTTACGCCGTCGAGGGCCTGCACGAGGTGGAAACCGCCGCTCCGCAGACCATCAGCGAGGAGGACGAGGGCCTCGTCCTCCATCTCGACATCGCCAAACTCGACGCCGACGCCCGGCGCAAGGTCGAGGCCGTGCTCGAAAAGGCCCTCGGTGCGGTCCGGATGCAGGAGCACGGCAAGGGCGACAAGGCCTGAGCCATGCAGACGCATCGGCCAGATATGTTGCTTGAACCCGTTGCATCCGTGACGCGGCTTGGGTAACCAGCCATCGGGCGCCGCGCAGCGGCGCTCCAAAGACGACAGGAGCCGGACAAGACGTCCTTGGATCGGCCGGCTCGACCAGATCAATCGCCCAAGGAATGCGGTTCGCCGCCACAGGAGAGACAAGCATGACCGTGAAGGTTGCCATCAACGGGTTTGGTCGCATCGGACGCAACGTGCTGCGCGCCATCGTGGAGTCGGGCCGGACCGACATCCAGGTCGTAGCGATCAACGATCTCGGCCCGGTCGAGACCAATGCCCACCTGCTGCGCTACGACTCCGTCCATGGCCGCTTCCCGGCGAAGGTGACCGTCGACGGCGACACGATCGACGTCGGCACCGGCCCGATCAAGGTCACGGCCCTGCGCGATCCGAAGGAGCTGCCCTGGGGCGCGCTCGGCGTCGACATCGCCATGGAGTGCACCGGCATCTTCACCGACCGCGACAAGGCCGCCCTGCACCTGGAGAACGGCTCCAAGCGCGTGCTGGTCTCCGCGCCGGCCAACGGCGCCGATCTGACGGTCGTCTACGGCGTGAACCACGACCAGCTCTCCAGCGAACACAAGGTCGTCTCCAACGCCTCCTGCACCACCAACTGCCTGGCTCCCGTCGCCAAGGTCCTCAATGACGCCTTCGGCATCGAGAAGGGCTTCATGACGACGGTGCACGCCTATACCGGCGACCAGCCGACGCTCGACACCATGCACAAGGATCTCTACCGCGCCCGCGCCGCGGCCATGTCGATGATCCCGACCTCGACCGGCGCCGCCAAGGCCGTCGGCCTGGTCCTGCCGGAGCTGAACGGCAAGCTGGACGGCGTGTCGATCCGCGTCCCGACGCCCAACGTCTCGGTCATCGACTTCAAGTTCGTGCCCAGCCGCAAGGTCACGGTTGCCGAGGTCAACGCCGCACTGGTGGCGGCCGCCGACGGCGCGCTCAAGGGCATCCTCGCCTACACGGACGAGCCGCTGGTCTCCATCGACCTGAACCACAACGGGGCCTCGTCGACCTTCGCGCTCGACCAGACCAAGGTCATCGACGGCGACCTCGTCCGCGTCATGTCCTGGTACGACAACGAGTGGGGCTTCTCCAACCGCATGTCGGACACCGCGGTGGCCTTCGCGAAGACCATCTGAATTGGCAGCAGCGGCCGGCGCCCTTCGCGCCGGCCGTTTCACATGAGACATCCAGGCGAGCGATCCATGACCTTCAAGACCCTTGACGATCTCGGCAACCTGTCCGGCCGTCGCGCGCTGGTGCGCGTCGACCTGAACGTGCCGATGGACGGCAACCGGGTGACCGACACGACCCGCATCGACCGGGTGCTGCCGACCATCCGCGAGCTCTCGGACAAGGGCGCACGGGTCGTGCTGCTCGCCCATTTCGGCCGCCCCAAGGGCGCCGTGATGCCGGAGATGAGCCTGGCGCCGGTGGCCGCCGCCCTGACCGAGCGTCTCGGCCAGCCGGTGGCTTTCGCCGCCGACTGCATCGGCGATCTTGCCGCCTCGCTCATTGCCGGCCTGAAGGACGGCGACGTCGCCTTGCTTGAGAACACCCGTTTCCACGCGGGCGAAGAGAAGAACGACGGCGCCTTTGCCGATGCGCTGGCGGCGCTCGGCGATCTCTATGTCAACGACGCCTTCTCCGCCGCCCACCGCGCCCATGCCTCGACCGAAGGGCTGGCCCGCCGCCTGCCCGCCTATGCCGGCCGCACCATGCAGGCGGAGCTGGAAGCGCTCGCCTCGGCCCTGACCACACCGGTCCGCCCGGTGCTCGCCGTCGTCGGCGGCGCCAAGGTCTCCTCGAAGATCGACCTGCTCGAGAACCTCGTGAAGAAGGTCGACATGCTGGTGATCGGCGGCGGCATGGCCAACACCTTCCTCGCCGCGCAGGGCAAGGCGGTCGGCAAGTCGCTGTGCGAGCACGATCTTGCCGACACCGCGCGGCGGATCATGGATGCGGCAACCGCTGCGGGCTGCGAGATCGTCCTGCCGGTCGACGCCGTCGTCGCGCGCGAGTTCAAGGCCGGAGCGGCCAGCGAGACCGTTGCAGTCGATGCCGTGCCGACGGATGCCATGATCCTCGATGTCGGCGCTGCCTCCATCGACAATGTCCGCACCAAGATCGACGCGGCCGCCACCCTGGTGTGGAACGGCCCGCTCGGCGCCTTCGAGATCGAGCCCTTCGACGCGGCCACGGTGGCTGCGGCGCGCCATGCCGCCGAGCGCACCCGCGCCGGCACGCTGACGACGGTAGCCGGCGGCGGCGACACGGTGGCCGCGCTCAACCATGCCGGCGTTGCCGACGACTTCTCCTATGTCTCGACCGCCGGCGGCGCGTTCCTCGAATGGCTCGAGGGCAAGGCCCTGCCGGGCGTCGACGCGCTCGAGAATTAATCCTGTCGACGAAACAGCTTGCGCCGCGCCTTCAAAAGCGCGGCGCTTTTGGTAGAAAGCCGCCAACGCAACGCGGCGATGCTTGCAAGCAAGAAGAGGGTCTCATCGGATGAGTGAACGTCTCGAGGATATCGCACAGGCCATGGTGGCCACCGGTCAGGGCATCCTTGCCGCCGACGAAAGCACCGGAACGATCAAGAAGCGCTTCGACCAGATCGGCACGGAGAACACCGAAGACAACCGTCGCGCCTATCGCGAGATGCTGTTCTCCAGCACCGAGGCGATGAACGACTACATCTCCGGCGTCATCCTGTTCGACGAGACGCTGCGCCAGAAGGCGGCCGACGGCACTCCGCTCGTCGAGATGATCCGCAAGTCCGGCGCCGTGCCGGGCATCAAGGTCGACAAGGGCGCCAAGCCGCTCGCCGGCTTCCCGGGAGAGTCGATCACCGAGGGCCTCGATGGCCTGCGCGAGCGCCTTGCCGAGTATTACGAGCTGGGGGCGCGCTTCGCCAAGTGGCGTGCGGTCATCGACATCAACGAGGAAGACGGCCTGCCGTCCAGCACCTGCATCCAGGCGAACGCCCATGCGCTGGCCCGCTATGCGGCCCTGTGCCAGGAAGCCGGCATCGTGCCGATCGTCGAGCCGGAAGTGCTGATGGACGGCCCCTCCGCCGCCCACGACATCGAGACCTGCTACGAGGTCACGGAGTGGACGCTGAACACCGTGTTCTCCGAGCTGTTCCAGATGGACATCATGCTCGAAGGCATCATCCTCAAGCCGAACATGATCGTCCCGGGCAAGAACGCCCCGATCCAGGCTTCGCCCGAGGAAGTCGCCGAGCTGACCCTGCGCTGCCTGAAGGCCACCGTGCCGGCGGCCGTGCCGGGCATCGCCTTCCTGTCCGGCGGCCAGTCGGACGAGCTGGCGAGCGAGCACCTGCACCTGATGAACGCGTCCGGCCATCTTCCCTGGAAGCTGACCTTCTCCTACGGCCGCGCGCTGCAGCAGGCCGCGCTCAAGGCCTGGGGCGGCAAGTCCGAGAACGTTCCGGCCGGCCAGGCCGCGTTCCTGCACCGCGCCCGCATGAACGGCCTCGCCGCCAAGGGCGAGTGGGCAAAGTCGCTCGAGACCGCCTGACCGGGCACCATCCCGACCGGCAAGCTTGACGAGAGGGGCGGTTTCGCCCCTCTTTTGCCGTGATCGCCCCTCATTCCGGGACGGGTTCCGATTGCCCGGCCCACGAAGCGGAAGGATGCGCCGTGCACCCGCGCCTCTACCTGATTACGCCCGCGAGTTTCGAGCTCGACGGGTTCTGCAAGGATCTCGCCTCCGCCCTTGCCGGCGGCGACGTGGCCTGCCTTCTGATCACCGACGGCGGCTGGGGCGAGACCGGTTTCCAGAAGATCGCCGAGACAATCGTGCCGATCGCCCAGGCGGCAGGCACCGCCGTCCTGGTTCACAACGATTCGCGCGCTGCCGGCCGCAGCCGTGCCGACGGCATCCATGTCGACGCGTCCAGCGATGACCTGAAGCGTGCGCTGGAGAATTTCCAGCCCAAGGGCATCGTCGGTGCAGGCGGCATCCGCACCCGCCACGACGCCATGACCGCCGCCGAACTCGGCGTCGATTACGTCCTGTTCGGCCTGCTGGAGCGCGAGGAAGACGTGGAGCCGCATGCCAAGACGCTGCAGTTCTCGTCCTGGTGGTCGGAGATGTTCGAGACGCCCTGCGTCGCCCTGTGCGGCAGCGATTTCGCCGGCGTCGAGGCCTGCGCCGCGACCGGTGCCGACTTCATCGCCCTGCGCGGTGCCGTGTGGAACCACCCCGAGGGCCCGGAAGCAGCCGTTCGTGCCGCCAACGAGGTCCTGTCGCGCTTTGAGCTGACGGAGGCCGAGAGCGGATGACCGCAGGCGGCGGACGGTTGCAGGCAGGCGCAATGGCGCTGCTGCTGCTCCTTCTCGGAGCCGCGGCCACTCCCGCCCTTGCGCAGGACGGCGCTGTCCCCGCGCCTGCCGAACCGCAGGCGGACGAGCAACCGACTGCCCCTGCTCCGCAGCCTGCCTCCGCCCCCGAGGCGCCGTCCGGCGCGCCTTCGCCATCGCAAGCCCCGGCCGCGGCCGGGGCAGCGCCCGCATCCGATCTTCCCGGCGCAGGCGTCATGCCCTCGGCCGCGGAGATTTCCAAGCGCCTGTCCACCCTGCCGCAGCAGCCGGCGGGCGGCGACCAGGACATTCCCCTTCTCGTGCCGCCGACCAGCGTCGCCCCGCCCCTGCCGCTGGAGATCGACGGCGAAGTGCGCGACTACGCCTATGGCGCCTTCCAGCGCGGCTGGTACCTGACCGCCCTCTCGCTCGCCACCCCGCGCGCGGAAGCCGGCGACGCGGCCGCCCAGACGCTCCTCGGCGTGCTCTACGAGACCGGCCGCGGCCTGCCGCAGGATGCCGAGCGAGCGGCGAGCTGGTACCAGCTTGCCTCCTCTAGCGGCAATACGCGCGCGGCCCTGCGCTACGGTCTCATGCTGCTCAACGGGCTCGGCGTTCCGCAAGACAAGGTGAAGGCCGGCGACATGTTCGAGCTCGCGGCCAATGACGGGATTCCGGAGGCGATCTACAATCTCGCCGGCCTCTATCGCACCGGCGAGGGGCGCCCGCTCGATCCCGACCGGGCGCTGGAGCTGCTGGAAAAGGCCGCCGATTTCGGCGATGTCGATGCCCGCTTCCAGCTCGCCCAGTTCTATCTCGACGGTCCTGCCGACATCCGCAGCGAGACGCGCGCCGCCTTCTGGATGGGCCGCGCCGCCCGCCAGGGCCATGTCGGCGCCCAGGTCCGCTACGCCATCCTGCGCTTCAACGGCCGGGGCGTTGCCCCCGACGAGGCGGAGGCGGCCGACTGGTTCGAGCGTGCCGCCAGCGCCGGCAATCCGGTCGCGATGAACCGGCTCGCGCGGACCTATGCCTTCGGCCGCGGCCGGGATGTGGACCTGGAAAAGGCCGCCGGCTGGCACATGGCCGCCCGCGCCCTCGGCATTTCGGATCTGGAGATGGACGGGCTGCTCGGCTCGATCGACGCGGAAACCCTGGCCAAGGCGATGGCCTTTGCCGAGCGCTATGCGGCCGCAGCCGACCCGACGGTGGTGGAGAACCCCGACAACACGCCCTGAGCCGGCGAAACCGCCTTTTTGCTTGATTGGCAACCGGAAGTGTGGTGGACAGGCCGCGCACCAGACAATGTGCCCGGCCGACGCGACGGCGCCTTTTCCAGGAACCAGGTCCGGATCGGGCTCGGCGACCTCGGCGGCGCCGGACACGCCTGCGGCTGGGGCCAGCGGATGGCCCCCGCGGAGCGATTCGCCGCAGGACCTTTGGAGACGGAACGAGAACATGAAGATCAACGGAAACGAGATCAAGCCCGGCAACGTGCTGCAGCACCAGGAAACGCTCTGGGCCGTGGTCAAGGTCGAGCACGTGAAGCCGGGCAAGGGCGGCGCTTTCGCGCAGGTCGAGATGAAGAACCTCATCGACGGCCGCAAGCTCAACGAGCGCTTCCGCTCCGCCGACAAGGTCGAGCGCGTCCGTCTCGAGCAGAAGGACTTCCAGTATCTCTATCCGCAGGAAGACATGCTGGTGTTCATGAACACCGAGACCTACGAGCAGATCGAGCTGCAGGCCGACTTCGTCGGCGAGCGCGCCGCCTTCCTGCAGGACGGCATGATGGTCACGCTCGAGATGCACGAGGAGCGTCCCATCGGCATCACCCTGCCGCAGTATGTGACGCTGGAGATCACCGAGGCCGACGCCGTGGTGAAGGGCCAGACCCAGTCCTCGTCCTACAAGCCGGCCATGCTGGAGAACGGCGTGCGCGTCATGGTCCCGCCGTTCATCACCGCGGGCGAGAAGATCATCGTCGACACCGAGCTGGTCGAATACGTCCGCCGCGCCGACTGAGCTTGCCTGTTCGCCGGCGGCCCTGATGGTGCCGCCGGCCTCCCGACTTCTCCCGAAGGGCACGCCATCCGGCAGCCCCCGCCAGGAATTTTCCAGGAACCGCCATGTCCCGCTCCGCCATCCTGAATGTCATGGTCCAGGCCGCGCTGAAGGCCGGTCGCAGCCTCGCTCGCGATTTCGGCGAGGTCGAGAACCTGCAGGTCTCGCGCAAGGGCCCGAGCGACTTCGTGTCGGCTGCCGACATCGCCGCCGAGAGGATCGTGCGTGCGGAGCTGCAGAAGGCACGCCCTAGCTACGGTTTCCTGATGGAAGAGTCCGGCGTCATCGAGGGCGAGGACCCGCAGCATCGCTGGATCGTCGATCCGCTCGACGGCACCACGAACTTCCTGCACGGCATCCCGATGTTCAACGTCTCCATCGCGCTCGAGCGCGACGGGGTCATCGTCGCCGGCGTCATCTACAACCCGGCGATGGACGAGCTGTTCACCGCCGAGCGCGGCCGCGGCGCCTTCCTCAACGACCGCCGCCTGCGCGTTGCCGCCCGCAAGGCCATGCCGGATTGCGTCATCGCCACCGGCATTCCCTTCCTCGGCGTCGGCGACCATGCCCGCACCCTGAAGGAACTGCGCCACGTCATGGGCGAAGTCGCCGGCATCCGTCGCTGCGGCGCCGCCGCCCTCGACCTTGCCTGGACCGCTGCCGGCCGCTTCGACGGCTTCTGGGAGCACGGCCTG
Source organism: Stappia indica (assembly GCF_009789575.1). NCBI lineage: Bacteria > Pseudomonadati > Pseudomonadota > Alphaproteobacteria > Hyphomicrobiales > Stappiaceae > Stappia > Stappia indica. Next base: position 2,163,100 of record NZ_CP046908.1, read on the forward strand.
TCGCCCTGGGACATGGCGGCCGGCCTGCTGCTGGTCCGCGAGGCCGGCGGCTACGTCACCGACATCGACGGCGGCGAGAAGATGTTCGAGACCCGCTCGATCGTCGCCGGCAACGAGCAGGTCCAGGCCCAGCTGCGCGCGCTTCTGAAGAACGCCCGCAGCTGACGGCTGCCCCTGCGGCAGGACGCCCCACCGACATTACGGCTTTTCAGGCCGGTGAAAATCACGCTATCAAGGGCTTGTCCTCAACAGGGAGAAGACAAGCCGTCATGGCGCGTGCCTATGATCCGTACAGCCTGTCCAGTCCCTGGGTCTATCTGATCCGGATGATCATCTTCCTGGCGGTGGTCGCGTTCATCGCGCTGATCCTCTACCGCCAGATCGCCTCCGCCTTCATGAGCAATCCCGGTCTCAACGGGCTGATCATCGGCACCGGCCTCGTCGGCATCCTGCTCGCCATCCGCCAGGTGATCCGCCTGATGCCGGAGGTGAACTGGGTGAACGGCTTCCGGCTCGGAGACCCGGGCATCGAGGTTCGCCGCCCGCCCGTGCTGCTGGCGCCGATGGCGACGCTGCTCGGCAACCGCGCCGGCGACACGATCCTGTCGCCCGCGACGACCCGCTCGATCCTCGATTCCATCGGCATGCGCCTCGACGAGGCGCGCGAGATGGCGCGCTACCTGACCGGCCTGCTCGTCTTCCTCGGCCTGCTCGGCACCTTCTGGGGGCTGCTGCAGACCGTCGGCTCGGTCAACATCACGATCCAGAGCCTCGATGTCGGCTCGGGCGATGCCAATGTCATCTTCGAGGACCTGAAGGCCGGTCTCGAGGCCCCGCTTGCGGGCATGGGCACCGCCTTCTCGTCCTCGCTGTTCGGCCTTACCGGATCGCTGATCCTCGGCTTTCTCGACCTGCAGGCCGGCCAGGCGCAGAACCGCTTCTACAACGAGCTGGAAGACTGGCTGACCACCCTGACCGACATCGAGCCGGAAGACAGCGCTGGCGGTGGCTCCGGCCTCGTCGAGCTGCGCTTTGCCATCGACAACCTGCGCAAGGCCGTTTCCGAAGGCGGGGGCGGCGCGGGACGCAATGCCGCCGTTGCCATGGCCAATCTCGCGGAAGGCATCCAGGGCCTCGTCCAGCATGTGCGCAGCGAGCAGCAGATGATGCGCGACTGGGCCGACGAACAATCCGAGCAGCAGAAGCGCATCGAGCATCTGCTGAAGACCATGTCCACCGCCTTCGAACGGATCAAGGACGAGGCCAAATGAGCCGCCTCGCGGGGAATTGGCGCAAGATCGCCGGCGCCACCGGGCTTCCGATTGGCGGACGCCCGACGCCGAAAGGGCTCTAGACCATGGCCGGCACGCGAATGAGGCGGCGGGACGGACGGACGGACTACTGGCCCGGCTTCGTCGATGCCATGGCATCGCTGCTGCTGGTCATCATCTTCCTGCTGTCCATCTTCGTGCTCGCCCAGTTCTTCCTCGGCCAGCAGCTGTCGGGCCGCGACACCGTCCTCAACCGCCTCAATGCCCAGATCTCCGAGCTGACCGAGCTGCTGGCGCTGGAGCGGGCCGGCAGCCGCGACCTGCAGGACACCATCGCCACCCTCACCGCCAACCTCACCGACGCCGAGGCCGAGCAGCAGCGCCTGCAGGTCCTGCTCGATGCCTCCTCGGACCGCGCCAGCCAGACCGGCGGCGCCCTTGCGGGCATGGAAAGCGCGATGGAGGAAGAGCGCCGGCTCTCCCAGCGCGCCCTGTCCCAGGTCGAACTGCTGAACCAGCAGATTTCCGCCCTGCGCCGCCAGATCGCCGCGCTGGAGGATGCGCTCGATGCCTCGGAAGGGCGTGATCGCGAAAGCCAGGCCAAGATCGCCGATCTCGGCCGCCGGCTGAACGTGGCGCTGGCCCAGCGCGTGCAGGAACTGTCGCGCTACCGCTCCGACTTCTTCGGACGCCTGCGCGAGATCCTGTCCCAGCGCTCGGACATCCGCGTCGTCGGCGACCGGTTCGTGTTCCAGTCGGAAGTGCTGTTCTCCTCCGGCGCCGAGACGATCAATCCGGCGGGCGAGGAAGAGCTGCAGAAACTCGCCGACGCGATCAAGGAGCTCGCCGTCCAGATCCCGGCGGAGATCAACTGGGTCCTGCGCGTCGACGGCCACACCGATGCACGCCCCCTGTCGGGAACCGGACGTTTCCGCAACAACTGGGAGCTCTCCGCCGCGCGCGCGATCTCGGTGGTGCGCTACCTGATCGACCAGGGCGTCGATCCCAAGCGCCTGGTCGCCGCCGGCTTCGGCGAATTCCAGCCGCTGGAGGAAGGCGACAGCGACGAGGCGCTCGCCCGCAACCGGCGCATCGAGCTGAAGCTGACCGAGCGCTGACTTTCGCTGGTCGATCTATATTTGGCGCACCGGAAGTGCGGCAAATCGCGTAATCCATATTATTTTATCCAAAATTCCCGAAGTTTTAACACCGGGGCAAACAATGAGTTGGACGCTTTTTATTGATGAATCTGGACAGGATCGAAGAAGTTCTCCATACGAGGTCCTCGCCGGGGTCGCCATCGAGGACTTCAAGCTATGGCGGCTAATTAAGGCTCTATCACAAGCGCAAAAGCGGCATTTTGGAATCAACCTTTTCGAAGCATATGAGAATGAAGCGAAAGCTACAAAGTTACTCAAGAGAAAGGTATTCAAACATGCGGCACAATTAGATTTATTGCCTCAAGAGGAACGCACAAGGTTGGCTTTAGAGATACTACAGGATGGAGATCGCGCAACTCGCCTAAACCTAACAGCGCTGGCTCAAGCTAAATTAACCTACGTACATGAGGCTTTGCGCCTCACTCGCGAGGCAAATGCAGTCGCTTTCGCATCAATTGTGCCTCAAGTGGCACCTCGACCACGCTTGGATGGACTCCGAAAGGACTATGCTTACCTGTTTGAACGCTTCTTTCATTTTCTAAACACGAAAGAAGATAGGCAGATGGGGTATCTCGTCTTCGATGAATTAGACAAGAGTTCCTGTCATCTACTGCTCGAGCAGGTATCGCGCTATTTTACGCGAACACAAAATGGACGAACTCGGTCACGCCTCATCATTCCCGAGCCATTTTTCGTACACAGCGACCTAACAACCATGATTCAGGTCGCCGACCTGATCGCTTATATTATCAGTTGGGGTATCCGCTTTCAGAATATGAACGAACCATCGCGCCAAGAGCTTAGGCCATTTGCGGAGGAGGTAATGCGCTTGCGGTATACCCACCGAAGTCAGAAGGGATATGACACATTCGGCTTCAAGCTGATCAATGACCTTCGCGCGCGAAATGAGTTGCAACCATAAAAAAAGGCAATGCCGTCGCCAGCAAAGCCTCCAATGAGAAAGATAAGGTCAGGGCCTTAAAGAGTCCAGACATGAATCACGAAATCGGATGCGTGGAGCTGCCGGGGCCTGGCCGACTGCTCCACGCATCGCATTCCGAGCGACTTAATAGTCGTCCTCGTCCTCGTCGCGGGGCTTGCCCTTGAGCGAGTTGAGCTTGGCGAACACCGCGGCGGCGTCGATTTCCTCGTCCTTCGGCTGCGAGGGAGCGGGACGGGCGAAGGCGGCTGCCATCGCGTCCTCCGAGGTGGTCTCGTCGACCGGCAGCAGCGTCTCCTCGTAGTGCTCGCCCTCGGGACGCGGCGGCAGGTTCTTCGAGGCCTTCTCGACTTCCATGTCGAGCTCGATCTGGCTGCACAGGCCGAGCGTCACCGGATCCATCGGGGTCAGGTTGTTGGAGTTCCAGTGGGTGCGCTCGCGGATCGCCAGGATCGTCGGCTTGGTCGTGCCGACCATGCGCATGATCTGCGAATCCTTCAGCTCCGGGTGGTTGCGCACCAGCCACAGGATCGCGTTCGGGCGATCCTGGCGGCGCGAGACCGGCGTGTAGCGCGGTCCCTTGCGCTTGCTCTCCGGCACGCGGGTCTTCGGCTCCTGCAGCTTCAGCCGGTAACCCGTGTCGCCCTGTGCCTTCTCGATCTCCTCGCGGGTGAGCTGGCCGGTCATCACCGGATCGAGGCCCTTGATGCCCTGGGCGGCCTCGCCATCGGCAATCGCCTTCACCTCGAGCGGGTGGAGCCTGCAGAAATCGGCAATCTGGTCGAAGCTGAGAGACGTGTTGTCCACGAGCCACACGGCCGTCGCCTTGGGCATCAAGGGAGTTGTCGCCATGTGTAATGCCTCCTGTTCGCTCCGCCGGGAACCGCACTTGTGAGCGCAGGAGCCGGCAAAGCCAAAATCATCTGTCGCATGGAAGGGGAACTGCAAGGCTTATACGCGCTCCCTGCCATGAAATCAAACATGGATCACGTCGCGGCTCCCGTCAAAAGCACGATCTTTCCGATGTGTCCGGAGCTCTCCATTCGCGCATGTGCCGCAGCGGCTTCTGCGAGCGGAAAGGTGGAGTCCATCACCGGCCGCACCGTACCCGCCTCGATCAGCGGCCACACCTTTTCGCGCAGGCGGGCAGCGATCGCCGCCTTGAAAGCGGCCTCGCGCGGGCGCAGCGTCGAGCCCGTATGGACCAGCCGCTTGACCATCAATCGCGAGAAATTGACGTTTTCGGCAACCCCGTTCAGCGTCGCGATCTGGCAGATCCGTCCCTCGACGGCGGCCACTTTCCAGTTCCGCTCCACATAGTCGCCGCCGACCATGTCGAGGATCACCTCGACCCCGTGGCCGCCGGTCGCCTCCAGCACCGCCTCGACGAAATCGGTCTTGTTGTAGTTGATCGCATGGTCCGCGCCGAGCTTGCGCACGGCCTCGGCCTTTTCCTCCGAACCGACCGTCGTGAAGACCTCCGCGCCGAAGGCCTTCGCCAGCTGGATCGCCGTCGTGCCGATCCCCGACGTGCCGCCATGCACCAGGAACCGCTCGCCCGCCTTCAGCCCGACCCGGTCGAACACGTTGGTCCACACGGTGAAGAACGTCTCGGGCAGCGCCGCCGCCTCGGCCATGGTGAGGCCGGCAGGGACGGGCAGGACGCTTCCGGCAGGGGCCGCCACATACTCGGCATAGCCTCCGCCCGGCACCAGGGCGCAGACCTTGTCGCCCACCGCAATGCTCGAGACGTCGGGGCCGAGCGCCACGACCGTGCCCGCGACCTCGAGACCGGGAATGTCCGTGACGCCCGGGGGCGGGGGATAGTGGCCCATGCGCTGGATGACGTCGGGACGGTTGACGCCGGCAGCCTCGACACGGATCAGCACCTCGCCGGCGGCCGCCGCGGGAACGGGACGCTCCATCGGCACCAGCACATCCGGCCCGCCAGGTGTCTCGAACCCGATTGCCGTCATCATGCGGGGGGTGTCGCTCATCGTGCCAATCCTCCTTTGGGCCGCCCTTTCGGGTCCCGTGCTCGATCTGTCTCGAGTCCCGGTTTAAGACGTCCCGCAAGGCCTGACAATTGACGTGCACGTGCTTGGGTGCACATCCTGTCCCGGGTCGAGGCGCTGCGGGGACGCAAGAGGAGAACGCGCAAGATGCGGGACGAGTTCGATTCGAAGCCGATCACAGTGGCTGCCGTGGTGGTGGTGGGCGAAGACCTGTCGCGACTGTCTGTGGATGAATTGACGCTGCGCATTGAACGCTTGACAGAAGAGATTTCCCGCACCGAACGGGAGCGGGACGCGCGCGGCGGCGTGCTTGCAGCTGCCGACGCCCTGTTTCGCAAATGATCGCGCAACCGGCGACACCATAGTTAACCCACGATATTTACTTCAAATTTGACTTTGAGCGCCCTCGCGTCACGCAAGCAGATTCATTAAAAATTTAGCCATTTACTATTTATTAAGCTTTCTAATTCATAACTGTGGGTATCCAGTCATCTGGATTTCGAGTGGCTCCTGTCCACTCTGTTTGACGCCTCCCTGTTAATGACTTCGAGCCGCGGACACCGCGGCTCTTTTTTTGCCGGCTCCTTCGGTGTATCCCCTGTTGCGTGCTGTCCGCCTGCGCCAGACGGTCTGGCACGCCGATTGCAAGATACACTTTGACCCGACCGCAATGGCCCGATTTGGGACAATTGCTCTGCCAAGGCCTCGCAGAAGCGCCGGCAGGCACCGCGGTCGCCAGGTATTGAGACAAAGCTGGACAGGAGGCACTGGCGCATGACGGACTGGTTCTCATCCACGCGGCGAAGCACCATCGACTTCGCCGACCGGCTCGCCAATTCGGAGATGTTCTCCGCTCTCTTCCGGGACGGAATGGCCCTGGTCGAGGAGACCGCCGCCTATCTCGACGGCGAAGGGCGGGTGCAGTCGAAGTCGCTGCCGCGCGCAGGTTCCCTCGCCTATGCGACGGAATCGATGCGCCTGACGACACGGCTGATGCAGATGGCCTCCTGGCTGCTGCTCCAGCGCGCCGTCAACGAGGGCGAGATGTCGGCCGAGCAGGCCGGCAGCGAGAAGAACAAGGTACGCCTCGACACGCTCTCCTCCACGCGCGGCGGTCCCGGCTGGCAGGAACTGCCCGAGGAGCTGCGCGACCTGATCGAGCGCTCGGTGCGCCTGCAGGAGCGGATCCAGCATCTCGACAGGATGATCTACGAGAGCCGCCACGCCGAGCCGGTCCCGGTCGACAATCCCGTCGCGGTCCAGCTCGATGTGCTCAGCGCCGCCTTCGGCGGACGTCGCAACACGCTCGGCTGAGAGGCCTCTCGGCCAACGGGGCGCGCCCTCGCAAGGGGGCGCTCCTTTTTCGAAAGTTCCCGTCCGACTCATCCGCACCGAAAAACCCGCAACGAAAAAACCCCGGAGCCTGAGGCATCCGGGGTTTTTCGTGTTTGCAACCACCCGAAAGGGCGGAGCTGATTTCCGGGCAATCAGTTGCCCAGGAAACCGGCGTACTTGTTCTTGAAGCGCGAGACGCGGCCGCCGCGGTCCATGAGCTGGCGGTCGCCGCCGGTCCATGCCGGATGGGTGCGCGGATCGATGTCGAGCTGCAGCGAGTCGCCGTCCTCGCCATAGGTCGAGCGCGTGTGGAACTCGGTGCCGTCCGTCATGACCACCTTGATGGAGTGGTAGTCGGGATGAATGTCCTTCTTCATCTTCTCGTCCCCGTGCCTGCGGCTTACACCGGCCCTGGGGAGGCGCGGCGCATTCATGTTGGAGTTGTCGGCGTGTCCCCGTCCGTCCGGCAGGACAGGCGCGCCCGGTGGCGGCGTGTCGCAGCTTCTTGACGAAGTCACGGATTCTTTGGCGGGCTACGCGGGCAAACGCGCAGCACCTGAAACCTTGAGCGCGAGCCTATAGCCTATCCCCCGGCCGAAAACAAGGCCGCAAAGCCGAGTTTCCGCCCCCGCCCGTCCGAGCTGCCGCGACAAATGCGACCGCTTGCGCAGGTTGGCCTTGCCGCCTCGAACCGGTATGGTCCGCCAGGCACCCGGCAGGAACAGAGAGCAAGAACAAGCGTGTCCCGATACGGTTCCCCTTCAACGCCCGATCGCGGCGGAAAACGCGACCTCCGGCCATTGGCCACCCTTCTTCCCTACCTGGTCCGGTATCGGGGGCGTGCGCTGCTGGCGCTGCTGGCGCTCATGGGCGCGGCAGGCACGACGCTCCTCCTGCCGGTCGCCATCCGCCGGATGATCGATTTCGGCTTCGGCGCCGACGACCCGTCCCTCGTCGACAACTATTTCTCGGTGCTCATTCTCGTCGCCGCCGCGCTCGCCACCTTCTCGGCCCTGCGCTACTACATGGTCACCTCGCTCGGCGAGCGGATCGTCGCGGACCTGCGGGCCGACGTCTACAGCCACATCATCCGCCTGTCCCCCGGCTATTTCGACAGCGCCCGCTCCGGCGAGATGGTCTCGCGCCTCACGGCCGACGCCACCCAGGTCAAGTCCGCCGTCGGCGCCAGCGCCTCGATCGCCATGCGCAACCTGATGATGTTCCTCGGCGCCTCGGCGATGATGGTCGTCACCAGCCCGCGCCTGTCGATGTTCGTGCTCGGCGCCATTCCGATCATCGTCCTGCCGCTCATCGCCTTCGGCCGCAGCGTGCGCCGCCGCTCGCGCCATGCGCAGGACACGCTGGCCGACGCCTCCGCCTATGCCTCCGAGACCCTCGGCGCCGTGCGCACCCTGCAGGCCTTCACCAACGAGGCGCTTGCCAGCCTGCGTTTCGGCAGCAGCGTCGAGGAGGCCTTCCGCGCCGCACGCACGGCGATCTTCGCCCGCGCCCTGCTCACCGCCTTCGCGATGTTCGTCATCGCCGGCAGCGTCGTCACCGTGCTGTGGGTCGGCGCCAGCGACGTCTTCGTCGGCCGCATCACCGCAGGCGAGCTCGGCCAGTTCCTGCTTTACTCGATCTTCGCCGCCGGCGCCCTCGGCGAGCTCAGCCAGGTCTGGGGCGAGATCTCGCTGGCGGCCGGCGCCGCGGAGCGCCTGTCCGAGTTGCTGAAGATCGAGCCGGAAATCGCCGCGCCGGCCAATCCGGTGAAGCTGCCGCCGCGCCTGTCGGGTGCGGTCGGGCTCGACAGCGTCTCCTTCGCCTATGGTGCCGGCGGCGGGTTGCCCGTGCTCACCGATGTCAGCCTCGACGTTGCGCCCGGCGAGACCGTCGCCATCGTCGGCCCGTCGGGCGCCGGCAAGTCGACCCTCTTCCACCTGTTGATGCGCTTCTACGATCCCACCAGCGGCAGCGTGCGTGTCGATGGCGTCTCCTTGCGCGACTGCGATCCGCTCGACCTGCGCCGCCAGATCGCGCTTGTGCCGCAGGACACCACGGTCTTCGCCGCCAGCATCGCCGACAACATCGCCTTCGGCCGGCCCGATGCGACCCGCGCGGAGATCGAGGCAGCTGCCCGCTCGGCCTTTGCCGACGAGTTCATCCGTGCCCTGCCCGAGGGCTACGACACGGCTGTGGGCGAGCGCGGCATCACCCTGTCCGGCGGTCAGCGCCAGCGCATCGCCATCGCCCGCGCCATCTTGAAGGATGCGCCGATCCTGCTGCTCGACGAGGCGACCAGCGCGCTCGATGCCGAGAGCGAGACGCTGGTGCAGACGGCGCTGGAAGGATTGATGCAGGGGCGCACCACGCTGGTGATCGCCCATCGCCTTGCCACCGTGCTGAAATCCGACCGGATCATCGTGATGGAGGGGGGGCGCATCGTCGAAAGCGGCACCCACGCCGATCTCGTCTCGCGCGGCGGCCTTTATGCCAAGCTCGCCAAGCTGCAGTTCGAGAGCGGGGCGCAGGCCTTCGACAGCCCGCGCGACGGTCGCAGTTCCGCCGCCGAGTAGAGCGCCTTCAAGGCTCCCTGCGAATACGAAAAGGCCGGACGCTGCGGGCGCCCGGCCTTTTTTGTCGCATCGAACCGAAGGAGCCGGCTCAGTCCTCTTCGGCGACCGGCACCGTGTAGTTCAGCGGCAGGCGCCCGCCATCGGCATAGAGCGTCTGGCCGGTCATGTAGCTGGAATCGTCCGAGGCGAGGAAGGCCGCGACACCGGCGATCTCCGACGGCTCGCCGACCCGGCCGAGCGGGGTGCGCGAGAGCACCCGCATGCGCGCCGCCTTGTCCGAGTTCACCGAGGCCAGCATGTCGGTCATGATCGAGCCGGGGCCGATGCCGTTGACGCGGATGCCGTAGGGCGCCAGCGACAGCGCCGCGACCTTGGTCAGCTGGTTCATGCCGCCCTTGGAGATCGAATAGGGCACCTGGTTGGCGATGGCGAAGACGGCGTTCACGGACGACATGTTGATGATGACGCCGGGCGCACCGCCCGCTTCCACCTTGTCGACCATGTGGCGCGCGACCGCCTGGGTGCACAGGAACGCGCCCTTCAGGTTCACCGACAGCACGCGGTCGAAATCCGCCTCGTCGAGATCCAGGAAGTCGCCGCCGATGACGATGCCGGCATTGTTCACCAGCACGTCGATGTCGCCGAAGGCATCGAGCGTCGCCGCCACCAGGTTGCGCACGTCGAGCTTCTCCGCGACGTTGCAATGCACGTAGCGCACCTCGCCGAGGGCCTTCAGCTCCTCCTCGGCCGCCTCGCCGCGCGCATCGTCCACATCCGCGATGACCACCTTGGCGCCGTCGGAGAGAAAACGGCGCGCAATGGCGTAGCCGATACCGCCGGCCGCGCCGGTGACGATGGCAACCTTGTTTTCCAGGGACACGGGGTTCCTCGCTGCTGTCTGTTCACGCAATTTCGGGACAGGCCGCCCCGGCGGGGCAGCCATCTCAGCGGGCGAACATAGGCCGCGCCGCTGCCCCTGTCGATGCGCGAGCGGCAAAAGCGTCTGGAGAACCGGGCCGCACGCCCGCGCAGGCGGCCCGTATGCGCCCGCCGCTCAGCCGGCGCCGGGCAGGCCGCGCTCCTTCAGCGCCGCGGCGATCTCGTCGATGATCGCCGGATCGTCGATTGTCGCCGGCATCCGGTACTCCGCGCCGTCCGCGACCTGGCGCATGGTGGCGCGCAGGATCTTGCCCGACCGGGTCTTCGGCAGCCGCTCGACGGTGATCGCCAGCTTGAACGCGGCGACGGGACCGATCTTCTCGCGCACCAGGGCGACGAGTTCCTTCTCGATCTCCGAATGCGGCCGGTTGACGCCGGCCTTCAGCACGACGAAGCCGCAGGGCGCCTGGCCCTTGAGCTGGTCGGCAACGCCGATCACCGCGCATTCGGCCACGTCCTTGTGGCTCGCCAGCACCTCTTCCATGGCGCCCGTCGACAGGCGGTGGCCCGCCACGTTGATGATGTCGTCGGTGCGCGCCATGATGAAGAGATAGCCGTCCTCGTCCATCAGGCCGGCATCCGCCGTCTTGTAGTAGCCGGGAAACTCCTCCAGATAGCTGGCGTGGAACCGCTCCGGCGCGTTCCACAGCGTCGGCAGGCAGCCCGGCGGCAGCGGCAGTTTGATCACCACATTGCCGAGCGCGCCCCTGGCGACCGGGTGCCCGGCATCGTCCACCACCTGCACGTCGTAGCCGGGCATGGGCACGGTCGGCGAACCGTGCTTGACCGGCAGCATGCCGAGCCCGACCGGATTGCCGACGATCGGCCAGCCCGTCTCCGTCTGCCACCAGTGGTCGATCACCGGCACACCGAGCTTGTCCTCGGCCCAGGCGATCGTGTCCGGGTCGGCGCGCTCGCCGGCCAGGAACAGGGTGCGGAAGGAGGCAAGGTCGTACTCGCCGATCAGCTTGCCGTCCGGGTCTTCCTTCTTGATCGCACGGAAGGCGGTCGGCGCGGTGAACAGGCTCACCACGTGATGCTCGGCAATCACCCGCCAGAACACGCCGGCATCGGGCGTGCCGATGGGCTTGCCCTCGAAAACGACCGTGGTCGCCCCGTGCAGCAGCGGCGCATAGACGATGTAGGAATGCCCGACGACCCAGCCGACATCGGAGGCCGCCCAGAACACCTCGCCCGGCTCCACGCCGTAATGGTTCGCCATGGTCCATTTCAGCGCCACCATGTGGCCGCCATTGTCGCGCACCACGCCCTTCGGCTGGCCCGTCGTGCCGGAGGTGTAGAGGATATAGAGCGGATCGGTCGCCTTCACCGGGACGCAAGGCACCTCGCGCCCCTGCGCCAGCGCATCATCGGTGAGAGCGCCGAAATCGTGATCGCGTTCGCCTGCCAGCGACGCCTCGGCCTGCCCCCGCTGCAGCACGAACGTGGCCTCCGGCTTGTGCCGGGACATGTCGATGGCGGCATCCAGCAGCGGCTTGTAGGCCACCACCCGGCCCGGCTCTATGCCGCAGGACGCGGCGATGATCGCCTTCGGCGTCGCATCGTCGATGCGGGTGGCGAGTTCGCGCGCGGCAAAGCCGCCGAAGACGACCGAATGCACCGCGCCGAGCCTGGCGCAGGCCAACATCGCCATCACCGCCTCCGGGATCATCGGCATGTAGACGATGACGCGGTCGCCCTTGCCGATCCCGTGATCGGCCAGCACCGCGGCCATCGCATTGACCCGCGCCAGCGTCTCCTCATAGGTGAAGACGGCCTTGGCGCCGGTGATCGGGCTGTCATAGATGATCGCCGGCTGGCCGGGGCGTCCGCGCTCCACATGCCGGTCGAGGCAGTTGTAGCAGGTGTTGCACTCCGCACCCGCGAACCACTGGCCGTAGCCGCCCATCGACGGGTCGAAGACCTTGTCCCAGGGCTTCACCCAGTCGATCTCGGTCGCGGCCTTCGCCCAGAAGGCCTCCGGATCGCGCTGCCACGCCTCGTAGACCTCGTGATAACGGCTGGCCATCTGGATGTCTCCTCCCTGTCGCTTCCGGTCCTGCCGCCGCGCGGGGCGTGCAGGCCGGACCTTGTCCCGCCCGTCGCATGCGCAGGGACCTCCTCGCCCCCGCCCGGCTGCCGGACGTCTTCGACTGCGTATCTGCCGTCACCGAAACGGGGAAGGCAAGCCTTGCGGCCCTATACATTCGGCGAATGGGAAGTTTGCTTAGGTGGGAGGGCGTCGCCCCTCAAGCAACTCACCGTTCCTGCAACAGGCGGGAGATCGCCGCAATGCGCGGCGTGGCCGCGTCCCTGACCGAGGCATGGATCCGCTCGGGAAACCCAGGCGGCAACGCCTGTTCCACCTCTTCGAAAGCGCGCTCAAACCTGCCGGCCACGTGCTCCAGCGCACGCAACGCCGTTCTTTCGGCGACACTGGCCAATCCGGCCGTCTGCAGAAAGTGCCGTGGCTGTATCTCGTCCACATGATAGTGCCGATTGCGGCCGGCAGACATGGCGAGCTTCATCTGCCGTTGCGCGATCTGGCGGGCATCCAGCAGCGGCTGGACAGTGAGGATGTCGTAGAACGGTGTCAGACGAAACGCACCGCCCGGCCTCAGAAAGAGGCTGAAGTTCTTCGCATGCCCGTCCGTTGCCCCGATCGCCCAGAAGAAGAGCTGGGCGGCCAGGAACCGCTCCTGATCCTCAAGCGGCGTATCGCTTCCCTTGAGCAGGTCGAGCACCTCGACCATGCCCGGCCCGCCGTCGCTCTGGCACTTGAGCGTCGGGGGCACCGACAGGGCCTGGCAGCAGTCTTCCTGGGGCAGCCGCAGCAAGCGGCCGTCCCGTGTTCGCAAACGGTCGAAGCGCTCGATCACCAGCGCTTTCGTCTCTCCGAAGCGGCATATCTCCGCCGCGTTGACCGAAAGCCCGAAGGCCTCGGCCAGTTTCAGGCAGTAGAACTCGTTCTCCACGCTGTCGGTGAGGTTGATCCCGCCGGGCAACACGCCGATCTGCGTCTTGAAGATATGCGTCGTCGGCGTTGTTCCATGCGGTTTCAGCCAGCGTCCGTCATGGCGCAGGAGAGCCGTCTTTTCCTGGACGCCGGCAAGCGAGATCCGGAAATCTTCGTCCCGCTCGATACCCAGCGGTGCCCTTGTAAGGTTCTGCAGGACCCGTTCGACGGCAGCCTCGTCCAGGACTTCGCCATTCGAGGGGCTGTCCTCCTTGCGCTCTTCGTCGCCGGCAACGAACTGCAGGGCCCCGACGCAATCGCGGCCGATCCGCGACAGCATGGCGAAGGCATCGATCCCCCGAGCGCCCACCGTCTCGGCCACCCGTCGGCGCAGGGCGTCGGAATCCGGCAGCAGGTTCTCGAACACCGCAAGGACCGGCTCCCCGCGATAGGCATCTTCCCGCAGAGGCAGCGACAAGGAAACCGGGACCGCCTTGGCCCGCTCCAGCCACCCGGCGTCATAGCGGAATGCAACGCCTCCGCCCGGCTCCTTCAGCAGAAGGCCGACGAGGCCTCCGTTCTGATAGACCCGCAGGGGCGGATATGTCGGTCGGCGCCCCATTATCGAAGCAGATCTTCGAGATCGTCGGCAGATGACGTTCCGGCCTCGCGCGCACCGATCCTGAAATCGAGATCGAGCGCCGCCAGGATGGCCAGCAGCGTCTCGATACGTGCAGCCGGATTGCCGGTCTCGATGAGCGAGATCGTGCCCTGCCGAAGACCGGTTCGCTCGCTGAGATCCATCTGGCTCAGTCCCCGCTTCTTGCGGGCACGCCGGATGATGCTGCCGATCTGCTTCGGACTGCGTGCAAGGTCGCTCATGCTGGCCTCCTCGCAACTTTATACGCCAAACCCGATATCCGGTAAATATATGATACAGCGTATAATCTGATTTTATACGCCAAAACGTATATCACGAAATTATACACTTTGGCGTATAGCGTTTGCTTTTCCCGGAAGGGACCTTAGTATGCCCCGCACCCTCCTTCAGGAAGCCCCCCGTGCATCCCGTCACCGACCCCTTGTTCTACGCTTTCGCCATTCCGGCGGTGATCCTGGTCGGCCTCGCCAAGGGCGGCTTCGGCGGGCCGCTGGCGCTGCTCGGCGTACCGATGATGAGCCTGGTGATCCCGCCGGTGCAGGCCGCCGGCATCATGCTGCCGATCCTCGTCGTCATGGACATGGCCGGCCTCATCGCCTATCGCGGCAAGTATGATGGGGAGAGCCTGCGCATCCTGCTGCCGCCGGCGATCCTGGGCATCGGCGTCGGCTATTTCACCGCCGCCCATGTCAGCGATGCCCATGTGCGCCTGCTGGTCGGTGCGGTCGCGGTGCTCTTCACCCTCGACTATCTGCGCGGCGGCGCCCGGCGGAGCGAACCCCGGCCGCAGCGCCCGTGGGCCGGCCGTTTCTGGGGCGCGATCTCCGGCTTCACCAGCTTCGTCAGCCATACCGGCGGCCCGCCCTACCAGATCTACATGCTGCCGCTGCGGCTCGATCCGATCCGCTTCGCCGGCACCACCGTGCTGTTCTTCACCACGATGAACGCGATCAAGCTGGTGCCCTATGCCGCGCTCGGCCAGTTCGACGCGACGAACCTCGCCACCTCCGCGATGCTTCTGCCCCTCGCCCCGCTGGCGACGCTTGCCGGCGTCTGGCTGGTGCGCCGGGTGCAGCCAGCCCTGTTCTACCGCATCACCTATCTCGCCGTCGGCGTCATCGGCCTCAAGCTCTTGTGGGACGGTCTCAGCGCCCTTCTCGCCTGAGGCGCCCTGCCCTTTCTGCGCAGTTGATCGCAAAGGGCTTTGCGGCTTTGATGGCGGAGAAACGGCGACAGCGAAAAACGCCGGCGACAGGGCACCTTCCGGAGGAACGAATGGCCGACAACGGCACCCCCTTCACGCGCGATCTCGACAAGGTCCAGGCGAACTACACACCGCTGTCGCCCTTGAGCTTCCTGGCACGGGCCGCCGCCGTCTTCCCCGGACAGACCGCCATCGTCCACGGGCGCCAGCGCGTTTCCTATGCCGAGTTCTACGCCCGCAGCCGCAGGCTCGCCTCGGCGCTGGCCGCAAGGGGTATCGGCAAGAACGACACGGTCACCGTGATGCTCTCCAACACCCCGCCGATGCTGGAGGCCCATTACGGCGTGCCGATGACCGGCGCCGTGCTGCACTCGCTCAACACCCGGCTCGATGCCGCCATCCTCGCCTTCCAGCTCGACCACGCGGAGAGCAAGGTCGTCATCACCGACCGGGAATTCGCCCCGGTGATGAAGGAAGCGCTTCAGCTGGCGGAGGTCTCGCCGCTCGTCATCGACTACGACGACCCGGAATTTCCGCAAACCGGCGAATTGCTCGGCGAGATCGGCTATGAGGAGTTCGTCGCATCCGGCGATCCCGATTTTGCATGGCAGCTGCCGGCGGACGAGTGGGACGCGATCTCGCTGAACTACACGTCTGGCACGACCGGCAATCCGAAAGGCGTCGTCTACCATCATCGCGGCGCCTATCTGCTGGCCCAGGCCAACGTCCTGACCGCCTCCATGGTCCGGCATCCGGTCTATCTGTGGACCCTGCCGATGTTCCACTGCAACGGCTGGTGCTTCCCCTGGTCGCTCTCGCTGGTCGCCGGCACCCATGTGTGCCTGCGCTGGGTCAGGGCCAAGCAGATCTGGGACGCGCTCGCGGACGAAGGCGTCACCCATCTGTGCGGCGCGCCCATCGTCATGTCGACGGTGCTCAACGCGCCCGAGGCCGAAAAGCGCGACCTTGCCGGGCGCATCGTCGAGTTCTTCACCGCCGCAGCTCCCCCGCCCGAGGCCGTGCTTGCAGCGATGAAGGAGGCCGGCTTCAACGTCACCCATCTCTACGGCCTGACCGAGGTCTACGGTCCTGCCGTCGTCAACGACTGGAAGCGCGAATGGGATGCGCGCCCCGCCACCGAGCAGGCGGCGCTGAAGGCGCGCCAGGGCGTGCGTTACGTGGCGCTGGAGGACCTGGCGGTGCTCGATCCCCAGACCATGCAACCTGTTCCCGCCGACGGCGAGACCCTCGGCGAGGTGATGTTCCGCGGCAATGTCGTGATGAAAGGCTATCTCAAGAACCCGGCCGCGACGGCCGAGGCCTTTGCCGGCGGCTGGTTCCATTCCGGCGATCTCGGCGTCATGCACCCGGACGGCTACATCCAGCTCAAGGACCGGTCCAAGGACATCATCATCTCGGGCGGCGAGAACATCTCCTCCATCGAGGTGGAGGACGTGCTGTTCAAGCATCGCGACGTGATGGCCGCCGCCGTGGTCGCAAGACCGGACGAGAAATGGGGCGAGACCCCTTGCGCCTTCGTCGAGCTGCGCCCCGGTGCGACGGTGGAAGCGGAAGAGATCATCGAGTTCTGCCGTGAGCGGCTTGCCCGCTACAAGGTGCCCCGCCATGTGGTCTTCACCGAACTGCCGAAGACCTCGACCGGCAAGATCCAGAAATTCGTGCTGCGCGAGATGGCGAAAAAGGTCTGACGCCGCCCCCCAGCCTGCCCCCGAACCAGCCGGCCCCGAAACGGCAAAAGCCGCGGCACTGCCGCGGCTTCTGCTGTTGGTGAAGCGACCGCAAGGCCCCTTCGAATGTCAATGCAACGTCTTCAGTGCAGGGTGGAACCGGAGCTAATCCGCTCGATCTCGTCCTTGAGCTGAAGTTTCTGGCGTTTGAGGGTGGCGAGCTCCAGCGAGTCCGCGCTTGGATGGCGCATCGCCTCTTCCAGTTTTCGCTCAAGATCCGAGTGGCGCTTCTTCAACTCGACCAGATGCGACTGAAGGGACATGGATAAACCTCCTTGCCTATTCGCGTTTGACAACAGGAGTGTGACACAGCCTGCCCTGCCTGTCGAACGCTTCCGCAGCCGCCCGGCCCGATTGCGAAAACGCCGTTAGCGCCGGGTTTACGCACAATTCCCCTACGTCATTTTTGCGAGGAATTCCCGGCACTCGCCCCCTGCGACACCCTGCCCCGGCCGGCCTGCAGGCCCCCTGCCTTCACCATCCTGCTCAACGGGTCTACCGCCCGGCCCGCCATCGCGGTATCCTCGGGACGAGGAGCGGTTTTGCCTTCGGGAGGAAGCATTTCCGGGCCAGGAAAGACGATCGGCTTTTCGGAAAGGCCCGGCGTTCCGCCTTGGCTCTTCCGCTGATCTTGCGGGCGTTTGCGCCGGAAGTCTGGAGTAAAGGCATGGATGCGGGCATGGACAGCGAATTCGACGACAAGACGGTGCGCATCGAGCTTGCGCGCCTGCGTCAGGAACACCGGGATCTCGACATGGCCATCGGCGCCATGGTGGAGACCGGGCGCGCCGACGCCTTGCAGCTTCAGCGGCTGAAGAAGAAGAAGCTGTCGCTGAAGGACCGCATCTCGACGCTCGAGGATCGCCTGCTCCCCGACATCATCGCCTGAGGGCTTGCCCGGCCGGCGCCCGCCGCCGTCCCGCGCCCCGCAAGCCCCTTGCGCCCTGCCCGGCTCTGCCTATAGTGCGGGGCCTTCCGGCACGACCGGCAACAGAAACCTCAGGCAGGGGCGCGCATGGGCGAGGCAAATCCGCAAGTGGCGATCATCATGGGCAGTCAGTCCGACTGGCCGACCATGAAACACGCCGCCGACACGCTGGAGGCGCTCGGCGTCTCGCATGAGGCGCGCATCGTCTCGGCCCACCGCACGCCCCAGCGGCTCTACGACTTTGCGACCGGCGCGCGCGATGCCGGCTTCAAGGTGGTGATTGCCGGTGCCGGCGGCGCCGCCCACCTGCCCGGCATGACCGCCTCCATGACACCGCTCCCCGTGTTCGGCGTGCCGATCGAATCCCGCACGCTGAAAGGCGAGGACAGCCTCCTGTCCATCGTCCAGATGCCGGCCGGCATTCCCGTCGGCACGCTCGCCATCGGCCGGGCCGGCGCGGTCAACGCCGCCCTGCTCGCGGCCGCGGTGCTCGCCCTGACCGACAGCGGCCTTGCCGAGCGGCTCGACGCGTGGCGCCAGCGCCAGTCGGACGCCGTCGCCGAACACCCTTCCGACGACGCATGACCAGCAGGAACGACGGCAGATGATCAAGACCGGCGACCGGCCTTTGCGGCCCGGCGACACGATCGGCATTCTCGGCGGCGGCCAGCTCGGCCGCATGATCGCGCTCGCGGCAGCCCCACTCGGCCTGAAGACCCACATCTTCTGCCCCGATCCGTCCAGCCCCGCCTTCGACGTCGCCCATACCCACACCATCGCCGGCTATGACGACATCTCCGCGCTCGACATCTTCGCCGCCTCCGTCGACGTGGTGACCTACGAGTTCGAGAACGTCCCCGGCCCGACCGCCAGCCACCTGGCCGCCCGCGTGCCGGTGCGCCCCGGCCCGCGCGCCCTTGCGGTCTCGCAGGACCGGCTGGAGGAAAAGAGCTTCCTGCAGGCCGCCGGCATTCCCGTCGCCGGCTTCTGGCGCGTCGACAGCGACGACGACGCGGTCGCAGCGCTTGGCCAGGCCGGCGGCAAAGGCATCCTCAAGACACGGCGTCTCGGCTATGACGGCAAGGGCCAGATCCTGCTGCGCTCGGCGGCGGATGCGCGCGACGCCTTCACCCGGCTCGGCCGCCAGGCCGCGATCATGGAAGCCTTCGTTCCCTTCGAGCGCGAGGTTTCGGTCATCGCCGCGCGCGGGGTCGACGGCACCTTGCGCGCCTATGACGTTGCCGAGAACGTCCACCGCGACCACATCCTCAAGACCTCGACCGTCCCGGCCGCCCTGTCGCCGGAACTCGCCGCGCAGGCCCGGCAGATGGCCGAGACCATCTGCGAGCGGCTCGACTATGTCGGGGTGATCGGCGTCGAGATGTTCGTGCTGCCGGAGGAAGCCGCCGGCCCGCGCCTCGTCGTCAACGAGATCGCCCCGCGCGTGCACAATTCCGGCCACTGGACACAGGACGCCTGCCAGGTCTCGCAGTTCGAGCAGCATGTGCGCGCCGTCGCCGGCTGGCCGCTGGGCAGCGCCGAGCGCCATTCCGACGTCGTCATGGAGAACCTGATCGGCGAGGAGGCCGACCGCTGGGAAGAGATCCTCGCGGAGGCCGGCGCCTCGCTGCATCTCTACGGCAAGGCGGAAAGCCGCCCGGGCCGCAAGATGGGCCACGTCAACCGCATCCGTCCGCTGAGGGCTTGAGAGCCCTCAGAGCAGGCCGATCCTCTCGCGCAGCGCGAAGCGCCACATGACGAGGACGGAGACGAAGGCAAGGCCCGCCGCCAGTCCCAGCCAGATGCCGATGCCGCCGAGGCCCAGCGGGAAGCCGAGGACATAGGCGCTGGTCATTCCCACGCCCCAGTAGCCGACGATGGCCATGATCATCGGCACCTTGGTGTCGGACAGGCCGCGCAGCAGGCTGCCGCCGATCACCTGCGCCCCGTCGAAGACCTGGAACAGCGCGGCGACCGCCAGGAAGCCGACGCCGATGGCGAAGACATTCGCCGCATCCGGATTGTCGAAGTCGAGGAACAGGCCGACCAGGGTGCCGGGGATCACCCAGAACGCGACCGCGCAGGCGCCCATGAAGGCCATGCCGATGCCGAAGCCCGTCCATCCCGCGCGCCCGACGCCGGGCCGGTCGCCGCGTCCGGCCGCAAGGCCGATGCGGATCATCGCCGCCTGGCCGATGCCGATGGGCACCATGAAGGTGATCGAGGCGAGCTGCGTCGCGATGCCGTGGGCGGCCAGGTCGATGGTGCCGATCCAGCCCATCAGCACCGACGAGCCGGAAAACAGCGCCACCTCGACCAAGAGCGTCACGGCGATGGGCCAGCCCAGCTTGACGATCTCGGCCAGCTTCGGCCAGTCCGAGCGCCAGATCCGGCCGAACACGCCGTAGCGCCGCAGCTGCCGGTCGTACAGCACATAGCCGACGAGCAGCAGCAGCGTCACCGTCGCGGTGATCACCGAGCCGATGGCCGCGCCCACCAGCTCCAGCCGCGGGAAGCCGAAATGGCCGAAGATCAGCACATAGTTGACCATGGCGTTCAGCACCGCGCCGGCGATGGTCGCCCACAGGACCGCCTGCGCCCGCTCCATCACGGTGACGAAGCTGCGCAGCGCCATCGTCAGCAGCGAGGGCAGCAGCGTGACCATCATGATGCGGGCATAGCCGCCGGCCAGCACTGCGACTTCCGGCTTCTGGCCGAGCGCGATCAGCAGCTCCTCGGTGTGCCACATCACGGCCCAGGCCGGCACGGAATAGAAGGCGACGAACCAGAAGCCCATCCGCACGGCCCGGCGCAGCTCGCGCACCTTGCCCTGGCCGCGCGCCTGCGCCGCCAGCGGGATCACCGCCTGCAGCACGCCCATGCCGAAGAGCCACAGGACGATATAGAGGTTGAAGGCCAGAACGGCGGCGGCCAGCTCGGTCGCGCCCAGCCAGCCGATCATCAGCACATCCGCCGTGTTGACCGCCATCTGCGCCACCTGCGCTCCGGCAATCGGGGCGCCGAGCGCCAGAGTCGGCAGGATGTCGCCGCGCCAAAGGACGGAAAACCGGCCGGCCGCGCGGACCGGAGACGTATCGTTCATCCCATGCACTCCGGGAGTGCCCGGAGCTCACACCGGCGCGTCGACACCGGGCGGAGCTCGGCACGACGCAGCCAGGTCCCGCACGGGCAAAGGACTTGGACACCGGGTGACGCGTCGCCACAAAGGGGCGAAAACCGCGCCAACAACCGGGAAACCTTCCTAGTCGCTCATTACAACCCTGTCCAGAAAAACCGGCCTCTTTCTCTTGCCTCCGCCGCGCGGAAACCCTATGACGATGCGGGCCGGGAACGGCCTCTGCAAAGCCTCGAAACAGTGCATTTCGCGGGTGAATGCAGGTGGACAAGCGCGGTCGCCTCTGCTAACACAACGCCCTGACTGGCGACGCGAGGGCGGCGCAGCCTTGTCTTTGTGCAGGTTGCAGCCCCTTCCCGGATGGCAACCGGTTCCGGTTGCGGTTCGACTTCGCTTCCGCATCACATTGAGATTGCTCCGGCACAGGATGCAGGTCCGCATCCCGTGCAAACACGATGGGAAAAGACGCGTGCAGGTTCTGGTCCGCGACAACAATGTCGATCAGGCGCTCAAGGCGCTTAAGAAGAAAATGCAGCGCGAAGGCATCTTTCGCGAGATGAAGCTTCGCGGCCACTACGAGAAGCCGTCCGAGAAAAAGGCGCGCGAGAAGGCCGAGGCCGTTCGCCGCGCCCGCAAGCTGGCGCGCAAGCGTGCCCAGCGCGAAGGCCTGCTGCCGAGCAAGGCTCCCCGCCGCTAAACGGCCCGGCGCGAACCGTCTCGCGCTTTCTTCAGCCGATCCCTTCGGGTCTTTCGCCTCCTGTTCCGGGCCGACGCGTCCGGCATGGAGGCGAAGCCGTTTGAGCCGGCGAGGATCGCCTGGGAGCAGCTGCCGCCTGGGCGGCCGGCCTTGCCGCGGCAATCGGCGGATCGCCGGGTTTCCGCCCGAACCGGCTGACACCCTCACCCGGGTGGATCGCGGCGGGCGATCATGCCATTGTCCCTGCACGAACCCCGTGGCGAGGACTGGACCAACCGAGGTGGCCGGCATTGCATAAGGCGAAGTTTCGACCCGATCCCTGGAAGGGCATCATCCTTTCCGCAGCTCTGCTCGCGGCAGGCTGTCAGGCTGCTGGCCTGTCTTCCGGTGTTCCGATCGACCGCTCGGCCGGCTCCGCCGCCAATATCGATTCGCTCAACGCGGTGATCGAGGCGAACCCGCGCGATGCGGCCGCCTACAACACCCGCGGCATCGCCTATGGCCAGGCCGGGCGTTTCAAGGAATCGATGGCGGATTTCGACACGGCGCTGCAGCTGTCGCCGAACTCGTATCAGGCCTATGCCAATCGTGCGCTGGTTCATCGGCGCATGGGCAACATCAACGCCGCCGTCAACGATTACAGCGCCGCCCTGCGCATCAAGCCCGACTACGACCTTGCGCTGGTCGGGCGCGGCAATGCCTATCGCGAGCTCGGCCGCGACGACCAGGCGCTCGCCGATTTCGATGCGGCGATCCGGCTGGATTCCAGCAATGCCCGCGCCTACCACAATCGCGGGCTGATCCACCAGGCGCGCAGCAACCACCAGCGCGCCGTCGAGGATTTCGCCACCGCCATCGGTCTCGATCCCAATGCGGCCGAGCCCTATATCGCGCGCGGCATTTCCTATCTCGCCCTCAACGATCCCAAGGCGGCCCTCTCGGACCTGTCCGACGCGGTCAATCGCGACCAGCGCTCGGCCATCGCCTGGGCCAATCGCGGCATCGCCCTGGAAACGCTCGGCCAGGCCAGCGACGCGCGCCGGTCCTACAACCGGGCGCTCGGCATCGACGCGTCCAACGAGATCGCCCGCGAGGGCATCGGCCGGCTCGACCGCGGCTCGCCCAACGTTACCCACAGCTGACGCGGGCGGGCACCCGCCCGCCTCCTGCGTCCGCCGACGTTTCCCTCAAAGACCTCCCCCCAAGCCGCCCGCCCGCCTGCGCCAGCAAAGCAGGCCGTGCCTTGTGCGCGCCTTGCCTGCGCCCAGCAGCGCCGCGTCGCCGCCTCTCCCGTCCACCACCCACCAGGGCAAAACCCTCAAAGACCGCCGAACGCAAAACGGCCGGCAGCGATCTCCTCGCTGCCGGCCGTTTCGGTGTTTTTGGGGGTCCTGCCGGTCGCTCAGTTGAGCGAGACAACCGGAAGCAGCACCACTGCCGGGCCTTCGAACCGGTCCGGGCGCGGCATCTCGCCGTCACGCGCGGACACGCCGAAGCGGTTGGCATAGACCCGGCCGCCCGGTGCCATCAGCAGTTCCAGGCGACGCTGGTTCGGATGCTGCAGCTGGGCGAAGGTCCGGGTGCGGGTGTTGGTCAGGCCCGAGATGATGTCCGGGATTGCCGTGCGGTCCGGCAGCGCCGCGAAGCGGGCCAGCGGATCGCGAATCACCGGCTCGGGCAGGCGGCCGGACACGGAGGCCTGCCGTGCGGCTGGGGCCGCGGAGGCGGCCGGCGCCCGCGTCTGTGCTGCGGTGGAGGTGCCGAGCGCGGAGGCCGAAGCGGTGGCCGGCGCATAGGCCAGCGTCGCCCCGGCAATGTCCACCTGCGGCTTGCGGCCCGGCTGGACACCGGTTGCCGCAGCGATGGCCGACACGCCGTCGGCAGGTGCCGGGCGCGGACGTGCGGCGGCGAGCGGCGCGCCGGTGGCGGCCTCGATCGGGCCCTGGCGCAGCTCCGCCGGCTTGGCAGGCGGTGCAATGGAGGCAACGGTGATCGGCGCCTGCGCGGCGGGCGTCTCCTGCGCGGCGGCGACGCTGGTCGCCTCCACGGCCGGGAGACCGCCGGCCAGCCTGCGCGCCTGGGCATCCAGCGTGCCGCCATTGCCGGCGCCGGCTGCCGCGGCGACGATCGCCGGGAAGTCCTGCGGCTTGAGGCGCGGCATCACCTGGACGATGGTCACCTGTTCGCTGGCCGGGGCGGGAACCGGGGCCGGAGCGTCGGCCGACCTCACGCCCGGGGGCGCCTCGGCGGGAACGGGAGCGGCCGCTGCCGGAGCAGGAGCCGGAGTTGCGCTGGCGACCTGCGTGCGGGTCACCGGCGCCGGCGGCGTCGGCTGCGCCGAGACATCCTCGCCCTCGTCCTCGTCGCCGCCGAAGATGCGGGCAAAGAGGCTCGGACCGCCGGAGCTCGCGCCGCCGGTCGGACGCCGCGTGATGCCGCCATCCTCGATATCGCCCGAACGGCGCACCGTTCCGGGCGACGCGCTGGCCACGGCCGTCGGACGGCTGGACGCACCGCCCTTGTGGCGCGCCAGCGCCTGGGCATATCCCGGCATCTTCTTGCCGTCGGTGGGAACGTGGATGGTATCGCCGCGCGGGAACACCTTGGCCAGCTGCGAACGGGTCATGCGCGGCCAGTGGCGCACCGAGCCGGTGTCCATGTGCACGAAGGGCGTGCGCGAGGTCGGGTAGAAGCCGACGCCGCCGATCTCCTTGCGCAGGCCGATGGCGCGCAGCTTGGAAATGTTCACGCCGGGGATGAAGAAGTCCATCGCCTTGCCGCGCGTGTGCTGGCTGTTCTTGGCGACGCCGCGCGAGCGGCCGCGCAGCATGTTGTTGGTCGCCGGCGAGCGGTAGGAGGAGACGACGTGGATCGCTTCGTTCGTGCCGGCCTGCTGGTACACTTCCCAGATGAGATCGAAGAGCTGCGGATCCATCTTGGTGCTTTCGTTGCGTCGCCAGTCCCGCAGGAACCGGTTCAGCTCGCGAAGCCCCTCGGAGACGTAGCGGCCGTTGCGCTTGAACGTGATCGACACGCGCTCATGCGTATGGGTGTTGTACAGCTTCAGCGTCCGCGTCTCCGCAGACGCAGGAGACAGCGACATGGGCGACAGCAGCGCCAGGGCGAAAGCGGCAAGCGCCAATGCTGGCAACGCGCGATATCGCAGCCGGGAAAACCATGCCTCGAGCAATGTCAGTCTCGCTTGTTTGCCGGCGGTTCCGCCGAACATCGCCCCCCGTCGGACTGATGTAAGGGACCGAGGTTAAGAAGCCTTTACCGTATTCCGAAATGAGCGCAAATCGTGGCAATTGCGCATCATTGTCGAAAAAAATGCCGGTAGGCGGCCTTTTCCCTCATGTGTGGCCCGTCCGTCAAGGGCAGCAGGCCCCTGCGCACCCGCTCGAACGGCGCGCAAGGGACCATCAAGAGACGATTCAGGCGCCGCCGGAACGACTCGCCTGCACGATTTTGGCACGATTTTTTCAGATCTCGTCAGTAGTCGGAGTTCGCCCGCTGGCGACGCATGAACATGCGCTGGCGCTCCGCCGCAAGGTCGACGACCTTCTGCTTCCTGGCAGGCTCGGCCTGCGCCACCGCAGGGCGCGTCCGCTTGACCGGAACCGCCACCGCAAAGCGCTGCCAGTCTTCCCAGCCGTCGATCTCCAGCGCCTTGGTCAGCGTCGCGTTGTGGCCGTAGATGTCCGGCCGGCGCTGCAGCTTGCCGTTCTCGTCGACGAAGGCGGTGAAATAGGCAAGGTGCACCGGCACCGGCCGGGTCAGGTCCGCCCGCTTCTCCTGGCCGCCGATCATCGACTTCAGCCGCGCCGCGGTCCATTCGCCGTCCATCTGCAGCAGGGCATCGGCGAAGTCGAACGGATCCTGCACGCGCACGCAGCCATGCGAGAAGGCTCGGGCAGAGCGGGCGAACAGGCTCTTCGACGGCGTGTCGTGCAGGTAGACCGCGTGCCGGTTGGGGAACATGAACTTGATCTGCCCCAGCGCATTGCCCCCGCCCGGCCGCTGGCGGATGCGCACCTGGTTGAGGTTGACGCCAGACCAGTCGACCGAGGACGGATCGACGACGCGCCCGCCGGCCAGCACCTCGTAATTGCGCTGCGACAGATAGCTGGCATTCGACCTGATCGACGGCAGCAGCTCTTCCGAGGCGATGGAATAGGGCACGTTCCAGTAGGGATTGACGATGACGTGGTCCATCACGTCGGAAAAGACCGGCGTCTGGTTCGACGGCTTGCCGACGACGACGCGGGTCTCGTAGACCTGCGCCCCGTCGCGGAACAGCCGCGCCTTGAACTCGGGGATGTTGACGAAGATGTGGAAGGCGCCGAGGTCGCGCGGCATCCAGCGCCAGCGCTCCATGTTGGCGACGATGTCGCTCTCGGCCATGCCGTCGTCGGAGACCGCGTTCAGCGCCAGCAGCGTGCGCGGGCCGACGACGCCGTCGGCATGCAACCCGTTCTCGCGCTGAAAGGCGAGCACCGCCTCCTTCACCCGCGCATCGAACAGCTCCTCCGCCAGGACTTCGCTCTCGGCAGCCTCGCTCGCCGCGCCCTCGCCGGCAACGGTCGCATCTGCCACGGCTGCATCTGCCACGGACGCGTCCGCAACAGCGTCCTCGGCGGACACCGCATCTGCAACAGCATCCTCAGCAGACACCGCGTCCGCAACAGCATCGGCAGCCGCCTCGGCCTCTGCCGGCGCCTCGGCGGCGGTTTCCACCGCCAGCCCGAGACGGGCCCGCAGCACGGCAACGCGCGCATCGCGCATGCCTTCCTTCAGCGTCGCCCCCTCCGGCACCATCGGCGGCGTCTCGTCCTTGCCGCGCGCGCGGATCTCGGCCAGCGCCTCACGCAGCGCCGCAAAGCCCGGCTGCGGCGGGTTGTAGCCCGCAAGCGTCGCCGCCGGATCGGCGGAGGCGGCAAGGGCGGCCAGCACCTCCTGAGGCTCGGGATGCACCGGGTCCAGCGTCACGTTCCTCGACAGGGAGACCGGCTGCACGCGCCCGGCCTGCGCGTGATCGGCATAGGCAAGGGCCGCGGCCGACAGCAGCGCCTCGAACCGCGCGGCCCGCGCCTCGTCCATGCGTCCGGCCGAGCGGGCCAGATCGCCCGGCAATGCGTAGTCGGCAACCTTCAGCCCGTCGCGGTCGGCCTGCGCGAGACGCGCCACCAGCCGCCGCGCCTCCAGCGTCGGCACGCCGTCGGCGACCCACAGCGGCTCGTGGCCGCGTGCGGCGTAGAACTCGTCCAGCTGCTTGCGCCGCTCCGCGCTCATGAAGGGCAGCGCGTTGTCGGTTTCGGAAAGTCCGGCTCCGCTCTCCAGCAGCACGGCAAGCGCCGGTTCTGGCAGCGGCTCGGGCAGCGGCGCGGCAATCGCGGCCGGCGTCTCGGTATCCGTCCCCGCACCGGAGATCGCTCCGGTCGTTGCCAGCGCCGGCAGCGCGCTCGTCAGCATCAGGCCGGCAAGGGTGGCTGCGGCGATGCGGGCCGGGCGGAAACGAATGCTGCGGGCCATGAAGCTCTTCCGGTTGCCCCACACGGGCGAACCGCGCCCATGCCGAGGTGATTCTGTCGTGTGAGGGCCCAGCAAGCCGCCTGGGTTCCGTCAATGCAAGTCACGTTGCGTCACGGGCAGCGCTACTCGGCCGCCTCCGCATCAGGTGTTGCATCGAGGCCATAGTCCTTCAACTTCCGATAGAGGGTCGAGCGCCCTATCGACAACCTGCGCGCGACTTCGGTCATGCGCCCGCCATAGTGGTCGATGGCAGTGCGGATCATCTCCGCCTCCACGTCCTCCAGCTTGCGCACATGGCCATGATCGTCGAGCGAGCGCATGTAGCCGAAGGGCGTCGCCCCCCCCGCCCCGCCCTCGTTGAGGGCGACACCGGCCGTCTCCGGCGCGCGCGCGGCGGTCTCGTCTCCGCTTTCCGCTGCCGGCCCCGCCTCGTGCGAAAGGACCGGCCGTGCGATGGCGCTCCGCGATGCGGCCGGCAGGCTGCCGACGCTCGCCTGCACCTGCGGGAAGTCGTCCGCAACCAGATGGTCGCCCTCGCACAGCACCACGGCGCGGAACACCGCGTTCTCCAGCTGGCGGATGTTGCCCGGCCAGTCGTAGGCCTGCAGCATGGCGACCGCGTCCGGCGAAACGGTCGAGATGTGCGGGCGCCCCTCCTCCGCGGCAAAGCGCGCCAGGAAGTGCCGCACCAGGTCGGGAATGTCCTCCGGCCGGTCGCGCAGCGGCGGCAGCCACAGCGGAAAGACGTTGAGCCGGTAGTAGAGGTCCTCGCGGAACTGGCCGTCCTTGACCAGGTCGATCAGCCGCCGGTTGGTCGCCGAGATCAGCCGGAAGTCGACCTTCACCGGCCGCCGCGAGCCGATCGGGTCGATCTCGCCCTCCTGCAACGCGCGCAAGAGCTTCACCTGGATGTCGAGCGACAATTCGCCGACCTCGTCGAGGAACAGCGTGCCGCCATGCGCCTCCTGGAACTTGCCGACATGCTTGTCGACCGCCCCGGTGAACGCCCCCTTCTCGTGGCCGAACAGGATCGATTCCACCAGATGCTCGGGGATCGCGCCGCAATTCACGGTGATGAAAGGTTTGGCCCGCCGCTCGCTGGAGCCCTGGATGGCGCGGGCGATCAGCTCCTTGCCGACGCCCGATTCGCCCTCGATCAGCACCGGGATATGCGAGGTGGCCGCCCGCCGCCCGACGCGGATCACCCGCTCCATCGCGTCGGACCGCGTGACGATGTCGTCGAAGGAGAAGGTGCCGCTCGCCTGCTTGTGGATGCGGGTGATCTCGCCTTCCAGCGCCGACATGCGCATGAAGGTGCGGATCGCCACCTCCAGCCGCTCCGGCGACACGGGCTTCACCACGAAGTCCTGCGCCCCGGCGCGGATCGCGTTGACCGCCGCATCGATGCCGGCATGCGCCGTCTGCACGATGATCGGCACGGTCTTCTTCATCTCGCGAAGCTTGGCGATCACGCCCATGCCGTCGAGCTCGGGCATCACCAGGTCGAGGATCACGAGATCGACATCGCCGCCCTCCGCCGAGGCCATCATCGCCACGGCCTCCGCGCCGTTCTCGACGCTGCGCGCCCGGTAGCCGAAGCGCTTGACCGCTTCCTCCAGCAGGCGCCGCTGCACGGGATCGTCGTCGGCGATGAGGATGCGTCCGCCTGTGGGGATCATGCGTTCGCCTGCCTTTGTTCGGAACTGTCTCAATTCGGGTCAGGCTATCCGTGCACCGGTAAACAAAATGTCCACATTTGCCGGCGCGCGGCCTCTTCGCCCCGCCTTTAGCCGTTGCCCTTCACCGACAATCCACAATATCCAAGGGGCAGGACGATACGGTGCGAGTTGGCGCCCGGACACGAGACCACGACACGAAAGCGGAGACCTCATGACGCACGCGACAGGCTGGACACAGGCACGGGGCGCACAGGCACGCGGGGCCCGCTCGGCGGCGGAAGGCGGCAGCGCGGCGAGCGAACTGGGCACCCTGCCGGAGTGGAACCTCGCCGACCTCTATCCCGCCCATGATTCCCCGCAGGTCGCGGCCGATCTCGCCCAGGCGGCACGTGACGCGAGCGCTTTCGAAGAGCGCTACAAGGGCAAGCTCGACGAGATGGCCCGCCGCTCCGGCGCGCAGCTCGCCGGCGCCATCCGCGAGATGGAGGCCCTCGACGACCTGATGGGCCGTCTCGCCTCCTATGCCGGCCTCTTCTATTCGGGCAACACCACCGACCCGGTCCGGCAGAAGTTCTACGGCGACGTGCAGGAGAAGCTCACGACGGCCAGCACCCACCTGATCTTCTTCGCGCTGGAGCTCAACCGCATCGACGACGCCGTGCTCGACGAGGCCGCCCGCGATCCCGAGCTCGGCCACTACCGCCCCTGGCTCGACGACATCCGCAAGGCCCGCCCGCACCAGCTGGAGGACCGCATCGAACAGCTCTTCCACGAGAAGTCGGTGACCGGGGCCGGCGCCTGGAACCGGCTCTTCGACGAGACGATGGCGGGCCTGCGCTTCGATGTCGACGGCACCGAGCTGTCGCTAGAGCCGACCCTCAACCTGCTGCAGGACGCGGACGGCAGCCGGCGCGAGACCGCTGCCAAGGCGCTGAGCAAGACCTTCCGCCAGAACCTGCCGGTCTTCACGCTGATCACCAACACGCTGGCCAAGGACAAGGAGATCTCCGACCGCTGGCGCGGCTTCACGGACATCGCCGACAGCCGGCACCTGGCCAACCGGGTCGAGCGCGAGGTGGTCGACGCCCTGGTCGAGGCCGTGCGCGAGGCCTATCCGGCCCTCTCCCACCGCTACTACGCGATGAAGGCCGGCTGGCTCGGCCGCGATGTGCTCGATTTCTGGGACCGCAACGCGCCGCTCCCCTCCGCCGACAACCGCCGCATCCCCTGGGACGAGGCGCGCGACACCGTGCTTGGCGCCTATGGCCGCTTCTCTCCGAAGATGGCGGACATCGCCCGCGACTTCTTCGACAAGGGCTGGATCGACGCGCCGGCGCGCACCGGCAAGGCGCCGGGAGCCTTCGCCCACCCGACCGTGCCCAGCGCTCATCCTTACGTGCTGCTCAACTATCAGGGCCGCACCCGCGACGTCATGACCCTGGCCCATGAGCTCGGCCACGGCGTCCACCAGGTGCTGGCCGCGCCGAACGGCGCCTTGATGGCGCCGACGCCGCTGACGCTGGCCGAGACGGCGAGCGTGTTCGGCGAGATGCTGACCTTCAAGGCGCTGCTCGGCCAGGCCGAGACGCCGGAAAAGCGCAAGATCCTGCTGGCCGGCAAGGTCGAGGACATGATCAACACGGTGGTCCGGCAGATCGCCTTCTACACGTTCGAGCGCAAGGTCCATGCGGCCCGCCGCGAGGGCGAGCTGACTTCGGCCGACCTGTGCGAATTGTGGATGTCGGTGCAGACGGAGAGCCTTGGCCCGGCAATTCGCCTCGGCGAAGGCTACGAGACCTACTGGACCTACATCCCGCACTTCATCCACTCGCCGTTCTACGTCTACGCCTATGCCTTCGGCGACTGCCTGGTGAACTCGCTCTACGCGGTCTACGAGGACGCCGAGGCCGGCTTCCAGGACAAGTATTTCGCCATGCTGTCGGCCGGCGGCACCAAGCACCATTCGGAGCTGCTCGCCCCGTTCGGGTTGGACGCCACCGACCCCGCCTTCTGGCGCAAGGGCCTGTCGGTCATCGCCGGCTTCATCGACGAACTGGAACGGCTCGACGCATGAGCGGGATCACGGGCGGGGGGCGGGATCGCCCCTCCCCCGCCGGCCCGCCCTTTTCCCATACGCCCTATGACGGCTCGGCCCGGCCCTTCAGCGTCGGCCTGCAGCCGCTCGACCTTGCCGACTGGATCGAGCCCGACGCGCGACTTGCCGAACAGCTGGACGAGAAGGAACGCTTGCTCGCCGGCGGCGGCGAGGCTCCCGTCCTGCTTGCCGAGGACGGAACGCGAGACGCCCAGCAGGAAGTGCTCGACCTCCTGGCTGCGCACCTGCCGCAGCGCTTTCCGGATCTTTATCGCCGCGAGGGTGAGGCGATCCGCATCCTGCCCGCCGGGCGCACGGTTTCGTTGTCCGGCGACGACGACATCCCGCTTGGCCGCGCCGCCTCCCTGGTGCAGGAAGACCTCATTCTCATGCGCGCCTCGCCGCAGGGGTATCGCCTTGCCGCCGGCGCGCTCTGCTTTCCCTCGTCCTGGTCGCTCGCTGACAAGTTCGCCCAGCCGATGACCGCGATCCACGAGACGGTGCCCGGCTTCAACGACGGGCGCATGGGGCCGATGGTCGCACGCATCTTCGACAATCTTCCCGTCGACCGCCCCAGCTGGCGGCTCAACTGGTCGCTCTATACCGGCCCCGCGCTGCACCGCCCCTTCCCCAAGCGGATCGCCGCGGACGGCACCGATCCGCACCGGCTGGCGCGGGACGAGGCTGGCGGCCTGCATGTGCGGGTCGAGCGCCAGACCCTGCGCCGCCTGCCGCAAAGCGGCGATATCCTCTTCACCATCCGCATCCACCACGACCCGGTCGCCGCATTCGCGCGCCACCCGCACGGCGCGCAGCTGGCGCTCGGCCTGCGCCGGCAATTGCTGGAGCTCGACACCGCCCAGACCGCCTACAAGGGGCTGACCGCCGACCGCGACGCCATCGCGGAGGCGCTTGGAAGGCTTGCCGCCTCGCTCGCACCCGAATGAGGCCGCCACTGCCCCGGCCGGATCGATCCACTATATCTGTCGGAACGTAGCAGCAGTTCCGGACTTACCGTCCCGCAACCGGCCGAGGCACGAATGAGCACCCAACCACCCCGCGACCGCGAGCAGAACCGCCTGAGCGCCCGCGTCGGCCGCTATGCCCGCGTCGGCGCCAACATGAGCGGCCTTGCCGCGAAGATCGCCGGTGCGCGCGTCTTCGGCTACACCATCGACAACGAGAAGCAGGCGGCGGAGCTGGCCGCCGCCCTCGGCGGGCTGAAGGGCCCGTTGATGAAGGTCGCCCAGCTCATCTCCACCATTCCCGACGCCATCCCGCCCGAATATGCCGCCGAGCTGGCGCAGCTGCAGTCCGATGCCCCGCCGATGGGCTGGGCCTTCGTCAAGCGGCGCATGTCGGCCGAGCTCGGCCGCGACTGGCAGTCGCGCTTCGCCAGCTTCGACCGCGAGCCCTCGGCCGCTGCCTCGCTCGGCCAGGTGCACCGGGCCCGGGCGCAGGACGGCGCCGATCTTGCCTGCAAGCTGCAATATCCGGACATGGCCTCGACGGTGGAGGCGGACCTGCGCCAGCTGTCGCTGCTCTTCTCCGTCCATCGCCGCATGGGACCGGCCATCGACACCAGCGAGATCGCCCGCGAGATCGGCGACCGGGTGCGCGAGGAGCTGGATTACCGGCGCGAGGCCCGCCACATGGCCGCCTATGCGCAGATCTTCGCCGACGAGCCGCGCATCCGCGTGCCAGAGGTGCGGCAGGAGCTGTCGACCGGGCGCCTGCTCACCATGTCCTGGCTCGACGGCCGGCCGCTGCTGAGCTTCAGAGACCATCCGCTGGAGGACCGCAACCGCCTTGCCGAGGTCATGTTCCGCGCCTGGTGGCACCCGTTCAGCCATCACGGGCTGATCCATGGCGACCCGCATCTGGGCAACTACACGGTCTTCACCGACGGCGATGCGCCCGCCGGCATCAACCTGCTCGACTACGGCTGCATCCGCATCTTCCCGCCCGGCTTCGTGCGCGGCGTCGTCGATCTCTATCGCGGGCTGCTGCATGGAGACGACGATCTCGTCGTCTCCGCCTACGAGCGCTGGGGCTTCCGCGGCCTTACCCGCGAGCTGATCGACATTCTCAACATCTGGGCCCGCTTCATCTACGGCCCGCTCTTGAACGACCGGGTCCGCTCCATCGCCGACGGCATCAAGCCGGCCGAATACGGCCGCAAGGAAGCCTTCCGCGTCCATCAGGCGCTGAAGGAGAAGGGGCCGGTGACGGTGCCGCGCGAATTCGTCTTCATGGACCGGGCGGCCATCGGCCTTGGCGGCGTCTTCCTGCACCTGAAGGCCGAGCTGAACTTCTTCCGCCTGTTCAACGAGCAGATCGACAATTTCGAGCAGGAGACCGTCGCGGCCCGCCAGGCGGCCCTGCTGGAAGGGGTCGGCCTCACGCCGTCGGTCGCCGGCTGATCCGGCCCGCCCGAACCCTGCTGTGATATGGCCGCGACCGGTCTCAAGGTCGCGGCGCGACTGCCCATCCCCCAGCGTGTCCCCCAGCTTGTCCCGCAGCGCAAACTGCGCGTTGCCCGAGGGAAGCTGTCTGCTATAAGTACGCCAAACATCCACCCTGGCTACGAGAGGGATCCATGGCAGACCACAACGCTCCGTCGATGGACTACGCAGAGCACGAGCGCACCTATAACGGCTTCATCAACTTCTCGAAGGTCGGCACCATCGCCTCCCTGAACGTGATGCTGTGCCTCCTCCTCTTCACGTTCGGCGGCGGCGCCGGCACGTTCTTCGGCTGGATCGCGCTGATCGCGACGCTCGCCGCGGCGGCCGTCGGCCTTGCCACCGGCGCCAAGGGCTGGATCCCCTCCGCCGTGGTCTTTCTGATCACCGGCCTGATCGCGATCGTGACCGCCGCCTGACCGGCTTTTCGACGGTCGCAGATTTTTCGCATACTGGCCGATTTTCGTACACTGGGAGGAGACAACCGATGAAGCTGGCTGTGCCACGCGAGAGCGAGGCAGGAGAAACGCGCGTCGCCGCAACGCCGGACACCGTGAAACGGTTCGTCTCGCTCGGCTTCGAGGTCAGTGTCGAAGCCGGCGCCGGCACGTTGTCGCGCGTCGTCGATGCCGACTATCAGGCCGCCGGTGCCACCATCGCCAAGGACGCGAAGACGACGCTCGAGGGCGCCGATCTGGTCCTCAAGGTTCGCCGCCCCAGCGCGGCCGAACTCGGCCTGATGAAGAGCGGCGCCATCGTCATCGCGACCATGGACCCTTACGGTCATGACGACGCGGTCAAGGCGATGGCCGAGGCCGGCATCTCCGCCTTCGCCATGGAGTTCATGCCGCGCATCACCCGCGCCCAGGTCATGGACGTCCTGTCCTCCCAGGCCAACCTTGCCGGCTACCAGGCCGTCATCGACGGCGCCGCGGAATACGACCGCGCCATGCCGATGATGATGACTGCCGCCGGCACGGTTCCGGCCGCGCGCGTCTTCGTCATGGGCGCCGGCGTCGCCGGTCTCCAGGCGATCGCGACCGCCCGCCGCCTCGGCGCGGTGGTCAGCGCCACCGACGTTCGCCCGGCCGCCAAGGAACAGGTCGAGTCGCTCGGCGCCAAGTTCATCGCCGTGGAGGACGACGAGTTCCGCCAGGCGGAGACGGCCGGCGGCTACGCCAAGGAAATGTCGGACGAGTACAAGAAGAAGCAGGCCGAGCTGGTCGCTTCGCACATCGCCAAGCAGGACATCGTCGTCACCACCGCCCTGATCCCCGGCCGGCCCGCGCCGCGCCTGATCACCAAGGAAATGGTCGCCTCGATGAAGCCCGGCTCGGTGATCGTCGACCTCGCCGTCGAGCGCGGCGGCAATGTCGAGGGCGCTGTGCCCGGCAAGGTCGCCCAGGTGGGCGAGGTGAAGATCGTCGGCCACCTCAACGTGCCCGGCCGTCTCGCCGCTTCCGCCTCGGCGCTCTACGCCAAGAACCTGGTCGTCTTCGCCGAGACGCTGGTCGACAAGGAGGCCAAGGCCATTGCCGTGAACTGGGAGGACGAGCTGGTCAAGGCCACCGTCCTCACCCGCGACGGCAAGGTGGTTCACCCGGCCTTCGCGCCGGCAGCCGGATAAGGGGGGACGCCATGTCGGAACTCAACGCCAACGAAACGCTGGAGCGCGCCCGCGCTGCCGCGGAAGCTGCACGCGAGGCGGCCGAGACCGCCCAGGCGGCGGCCGATGCGGCCCGCGGCTATGCGGACCAGATCGCCGGCGGGGCGGGCGATTCCATCGCTCACGCCGCCTCTGCCCTCACGGGCGGGGCGATCGATCCCTTCGTCTTCCAGTTCACCATCTTCGTGCTGGCGATCTTCGTCGGCTATTACGTGGTCTGGTCGGTGACGCCGGCCCTGCACACGCCCTTGATGTCGGTCACCAACGCCATTTCGAGCGTGATCGTGGTCGGCGCGCTGCTGGCCGTGGGCGTCGACCTTGCCGCCGACGGCGCGGCTTACGCACGGGGCTTCGGCTTCCTTGCGCTGATCATGGCCAGCGTCAACATCTTCGGCGGCTTCCTGGTCACCCAGCGCATGCTCGCCATGTACAAGAAGAAGCAGAGATAGGGGGCCGGACACCATGCTTTCCGCCAATGTCACGGCCGTCCTCTATGTGATTTCGGCTGTTCTCTTCATCCTGGCGCTGCGCGGGCTGTCCAGCCCCGAGACCTCGCGCCAGGGCAACATGTTCGGCATGGTCGGCATGGCGATTGCCATCGTCACGACCCTGCTGACCGCCGCACCCGGCTTCAGCGGCCTGGTGCTCATCATCGCCGGCCTCGCCATCGGCGGCGGCGTCGGCGCGGTGATCGCCAAGCGCGTGCCGATGACCGCCATGCCGCAGCTGGTCGCCGCCTTCCACTCGCTGGTCGGCATGGCCGCGGTGCTGGTGGCCGCCGGTGCGCTCTATGCGCCCCAGGCCTTCGGCATCGGCACGGTCGGCACCATCCACGGGGCCAGCCTCGTGGAGATGTCGCTCGGCGTCGCCATCGGCGCGATCACCTTCACCGGTTCGGTCATCGCCTTCGCCAAGCTCGACGGACGCATGTCCGGCGCGCCGATCATGCTGCCCATGCGCCATGTCATCAATGGCGGCCTGGCGGCGCTGATCGTCCTCATGGTCATCGTCTTCGTCGCGACCGAGAGCCACACCGTCTTCTGGATGATCGTCGTCCTGTCGCTGATCTTCGGCGGCCTGATCATCATCCCGATCGGCGGCGCGGACATGCCGGTCGTGGTGTCCATGCTCAACTCCTATTCGGGCTGGGCGGCCGCCGGCATCGGCTTCACGCTCGGCAACATGGCGCTGATTGTCGTCGGCGCGCTGGTCGGCTCCTCGGGCGCGATCCTGTCCTACATCATGTGCAAGGGCATGAACCGCTCCTTCATCTCCGTCATTCTCGGCGGCTTCGGCGGCGAGACCGCTGCGGCCGGCGGCGGCGGGGCGGACGACCGTCCGGTCAAGCAGGGCTCGGCCGAGGACGCGGCCTTCATCATGAAGAACGCCGCCAAGGTCATCATCGTGCCGGGCTACGGCATGGCGGTGGCCCAGGCCCAGCACGCCCTGCGCGAGCTTGCCGACACGCTCAAGGAGGAGGGCGTCGAGGTCAAGTACGCCATCCACCCGGTGGCGGGCCGCATGCCCGGCCACATGAACGTGCTGCTGGCCGAGGCGCAGGTGCCGTATGACGAGGTCTTCGAGCTGGAGGACATCAACTCCGAGTTCGCCCAGGCCGACGTCGTCTACGTCATCGGCGCCAACGACGTCACCAACCCGGCGGCGCGCGACGATCCGACCTCGCCGATCTACGGCATGCCGATCCTCGACGTCGACAAGGCCGGCA
This sequence comes from Stappia indica, assembly GCF_009789575.1. NCBI lineage: Bacteria > Pseudomonadati > Pseudomonadota > Alphaproteobacteria > Hyphomicrobiales > Stappiaceae > Stappia > Stappia indica. The sequence goes on from NZ_CP046908.1 coordinate 2,199,826, forward strand.
CGGTGCTCTTCGTCAAGCGCGGCATGGGCTCCGGCTATGCCGGCATCCAGAACGAGCTGTTCTTCCTGGACAAGACGATGATGCTGTTCGGCGACGCCAAGAAGATGACCGAGGGCATCGTCAAGGCGCTCTGAGCACGGCTCTTCGCCATTGCACGCAGTTCGCGGCGCGCTCCCCAAGGGGGCGCGCCGTTTGCGTTTCGCAGGACGAGGGACGTGCGGGGATCAGGAGCGCTGCTGCAGCAGCGGCGTTTCCAGGGCGGGCCGGTACTGCGCCTCGAGCTCCTCGCAGAAGGCCGGAATGGCGCCCGCGGCCATCGGCCGCGCGAACAGGAAGCCCTGCACGATCTGGCAGCCGGTATCGCGGACGAAGCGCAACTGCTCCGCCGTCTCGATGCCCTCGATCAGGGTCTCGGCTCCCAGCGTTTCGGCCAATTGCATGATGCCCTGGACGATGCTGGCCCGGATCCGCTCGTCGCCCTCCAGCACGAAGGAGCGGTCGATCTTCAGCACGTCCGGCTTCAGCCGCATCAGATAGGCGATGTTGGAATAGCCGGCGCCGAAATCGTCGAGCGCCAGCCGGACGCCGAGAGCGGCGAGATCGGCGAGGTTGGCGCCGACCTGGGCACAGTCGATCAGCAGCACCCCTTCGGTGATCTCGATCTCGAACTGCCGGGCCGTCAGGCCGTGGCGGGCCAGCACCGCCGCCACCCGCGCTGCAAGGCCGGGGCTCTGGAAGGTGCGCGGCGACAGGTTGACCGACACCCGCAACCGCCGTCCCTCCGCGTTCCACGCCGCCGCAGTGCGGCAGGCCTCGTCGATCACGAAGCCGTCGAGCTCCGCGATCTGGTCGCCTTCCTCAAGGATCGGGATGAACAGACCGGGCGGAATGATCGTGCCCGTTGCGGCATCGCGCCAGCGCACCAGCGCTTCGACACCGGTCACCGTGCCGCGCCCGACATGGACCTGCGGCTGGAACTCGAGGAACAGGTCGCCGGCCGCCAGCGCCTGCGGCAGCGACGTGCGCAGCGCCTCGGCGCGGTCGCGGCGTTCCGAGATCCCCGCTTCGTAGAACACCTGCCGTCCGCGGCCGCGTGCCTTCGCCTCATAGAGCGCTGCATCGGCCGCGAGCATCGTCGCATCGATGGTCGCCCCGTGCTGCGGCCACACCGCGATGCCGCAGCTGAAATGCAGCGGGATCGGCTCGCCCTTGAAGACCAGCTCCGGCGGGTCCGTCATGCGCTCACCGATCAGCGCGGCCAGGTCCGCGTGCCCGTCCGGCGGCAGTGCGAGCGTTGCCACGAATTCGTCGCCGCCCCAGCGCGCGACGATGCCGCGATCGCCGAACCGCGCCACCAGCCAGTCGGCCGCCGTCTTCAGCAGCGCATCGCCCGCCAGATGGCCGTAGCGGTCGTTGACGGCCTTGAACCGGTCGAGATCGAAGATCAGCAGGGCATGTCCCGGCACCGGCCCGGCAGCGGTTGTCGCCATCGCCCACTCGGTAAAGCCGCGCCGGTTGGCGAGGCCCGTCAGGCTGTCGCGGCCGCTGGCGAGCCGCAGTTCGGCGACCATCCGCCGGTTGCGCCACCGCAGCGCCAGCGAGATGAACGACAGGACGAGCAGCATGGTGACGCTGCCGATCACCTCGAACCAGGCGCCGGCGGAATTTTCCGCCCGTATCTTCAGTGCCTTGTCGATATCCGCCTCGACGCCGCGCATGTAGTCGCCGGTCCGGCGCGTCAGTTCGGAGCTGGTGCGGCGCAGGTCGGCGAGCGACGTCTCATCGATGGGGGTCTTTCCCGAGGCAAGTCGGTCGAGGCCGTCGAGCAGCGCCCAGGCGACCGGCGCCACCCTGGAGTCCGGCTCGACCAGCGGTCCGCGGGACAGGCCGGCCAGGACCTCGAAGCGGATGTGCAGATGGTCGGCCGCGGTCGCGATCAGCCGGCGCGCTTCCGGCGAGGCGGCATCGATGCGCATCGCCTGCAGCATGCCGTCCACCCGCGCGACCTCGGCGAAGGTGTAACGCATGTGGCGCACCATATGCTGTCCGGCATCCGGCTCCGGCTGGTTCAGCGTCGCGACGCCGCGCAGCGCCACCAGCGTCGCCACCAGGCAGGCGCAGGCCACCGCCCCCACGACCAGCCAGGGCTGCATCGGTCGGAGCAGCGCACGTTGCGCGAAGATCCGTCTGAGGCCCTTCACCATTCGATCTCGACGATCAGCCAGACGCTTCGGTCGATATAGGTGCGTCCGTCGAGTTCCGGATAGCGGTCGACGGGGTAGATGATCCGTGCCGGCCCGCGCTGGCGCAGGGTCAGCCGCTCCTGGCCGACGCGGGTCGCGACGACGATGGGCCACCGTTCCCAGTCCTCGCGCGGAATGTCGGCCGAATAGCCGTCGGAGGCGCGTACGATGAGGCCCTTGGCCTCGCCGGCGCCGATCATTTCGACGAGATCGGACAGGAGAACGCCCTGAAACGTGGTCACCGGCTCGTCGGGGCTGGCATTGCCCTGGATCTCGACCTTCGGCAGGCTCTCGATCTCCTCGATCGTCAGGTCGCGCGTCGCTCCGTCATGCCTCAGCAGGATTTGCCCGGCCGTCGCCCGATCCGAAGGCGACGCGCCCGTCGCCTGCGCCGTCACGGGTGCGGCCAGAAGAACAGCGGCGCCGAGAAGGGCTGCGAACATTCGTGCGATAGGCATGAGGTCCTCCGTCCGACGGCCGGCCAGGAAGATCCCTCCGCCTTGCACGACGCCGTATTCTGTCGATGGCGAATATAACCCGCCGCCGTGAAGGCAAGCTTAACCTCTCCGCACTTTTCGCAGGATTCAACGCGCAGCAGAGCGGGGGGGGGGCGGCGGGATCGCGTTGCGGCGCCCGGGATGCGGCAAAGCGATTCGCCCTCAACGCGTGGCGAGTGGCGCGCCTCCCCCGGGGGGCGCCGTTTTCTTGGTACGCCTTTCCACCGCCGGCCTTGCGGTCAATTTCCGGTTGCAGCGGGTTGGTGGCTTCCCCTCGCGCCGCGCGCTTTGATGGGCGCAGGGGACTGCCACGATGATACTCAAAGCACTTTGCCTGATGGGCGCGCTCGGGCCGGCCGGCCCCTATACGCCCGTCGCTCCGCCCGCCGCCACGCTCGTCCAGGCGCGGCGCGGGCTCACCTGCAAGCAGATGCCCGATTGCCGCTCGGCGGTGATCCTGTGGTGCTCCGGCTATGGCCGTGCCGATGGCGACGGCGACGGCATCCCTTGCGAGAACGTGTGCTCCTCGCGGCGCCAGGTCGAGGCGATCCTGCGGGAGATCGGCTGCGACAAGTAGCGGCACGGCACACGCACTCCCTCACCACGAAAAAACCCGGCACGCGGGGCTCGCATGCCGGGTTTCATCAGCTCTGGTGCTGCGGCCGCAAGGCCGCGCCCTGTCGGTCAGGCGTCGTTCGCCGGACCGTTCATGCCGAGCGCATGCATGTAGAGGTCGAGGATCGCGTCTTCTTCCTCGCGCTCGTGCGGCTGCTTCTTGCGCAGCGAGATCACCTTGCGCAGGATCTTGACGTCGAAGCCGGTGCCCTTGGCTTCCGCGTAGACATCCTTGATGTCGTCCGAGATCACCTTCTTCTCTTCCTCGAGACGCTCGATGCGCTCGACAAATGCACGCAGCTGGTCGCCGGCGACGCCGCCTGGATCGGACATGGGTACTCGTCTCCTTCATGGGTGCGGGCCGGGCGGCCTGCGGATCGGGGTGCTCAAACGGGGCCGGGAGGCAAAATGCCTCCCGTGATGCCGATCTGCATGCGCGGAAAATCGGGCAGATGCAAGACCGGGGAACGAAAACGGAACGATATTCACATGGGCCGCGCCGCCTTATTCTTGCGGACGGGCCTTCTCGAAGGCGGCCTGCTGATCGGCGCTCGCCTCGTTCTGGTAGAGGTCCTTCCACTGCGAATACGGCATGCCGTAGACGATCTCGCGCGCGGCTTCCTTGTCGAGGGAAACGCCCTTCTCGTTCGCCGCGTCCAGATACCAGTTGGACAGGCAGTTCCGGCAGAAGCCGGCGAGGTTCATCATGTCGATGTTCTGCACGTCCGTGCGCTTGCGCAGATGCGAGACCAGCCGGCGGAATGCGGCCGCCTCCAGTTCGGTGCGCGTTGCCTCGTCGATTTCGGCCATGTCCTTCTCCATCTCTCGCGGGCCCGATCTCTCAGGATCCGTCCGCTCAGTCGCAGCGCGATCCGTAGTGGCGGATCGTGTTGAGGTCCGGCGCTTCCCTCAGGACCTTCGCGACCAGCGGCACCAGCCGGCGCGTCCACGCGTCGATGCCGGCCGCATCGCCAATCAGGTCCTGGCGGACCTCCAGCAGCGCATGCGCCAGCCCTCGCGCCGTACCATGCCGGTACATGCAGTCGTTCTTCAAGGCCCCGTCATAGGGCTCGTTGTCGCCCACCACCAGATCGGGATCGGAGCGCAATGCGTCAAGCAGCGGCAGCGCGAAACGCGGATCGCTGTCCCACAGGATGCCCGCATGCCAGGGCCGCGGCACGCCGCGCCAGATGGCCGTATAGCTGTGGATCGACAGGATCGCCGGGGGATGGCCTTGCGCGATCGCCGCATCGATCTCGGCCGCCACCGCATCATGATAGGGCCGGTGATAGGCCGCGAGCCGGTGCTCGCGCTCGGCCGCATCGTGCGTCGCATTGCCCGGCACCACGGAGCCGTCCGACAGGCGCATCACCAGCGTCGGATCGTCCTCGCCGCGGTTCGGGTCGATCAGCAGCCGCGAATAGGTGGTCATCAAGGCCGGCACGCCGAAGGCCTGCGCCAGTCCCAGCGTCAGCTCGCGCACGCCGATGTCATAGGCGATGTGGCGCTCGAACTCGCTTTGCGGCAGGCCGAGCGAGCCATAAGCGGCCGGCAACTGGTTGCTGGCATGGTCGCAGAGCAGCAGCAGCCCGCGCGAGCGGTCGCCCTCGACCTTCTCGAACGGTGCCTCGTCGGGGGATTTCGGGGCAGCGAAAAGCGTCTCGGCCATCTCGGCTCCGTTTGCAGGATTTCAGCCCCGCTGTGCACCATATCCCGCGTCCGCTTTCAACTGCATTTTCGCCTCCAGATCGCGATAAGAGCTATCGGCGATTTCTGGCGAGACAGGCCGTCATTGGATGCCTAATCTCCGCCGGGCCTGTCCGCAGGGCCGTTGCTTGCCCTGACCATCCGAACGTTTTCCCGAAAGACCGCAAGGCATGACCACCGCCCCCGCCCCGCTCAGCGCCGCTCCCGACCAGCGTCTTCTGGTCGCCTTCCTCGCGTTGCTCGCCGGGGCCATCGCCATGGGCGTCTCGCCGGTCTTCGTGCGCCATGCCGATGTCGGCCCCTTCGCCAGCGCCTTCTGGCGCGCCGCCCTCGCCCTGCCGCTGCTGGCCGTGTGGGCGCGGATCGAACGGCCCGCCGGCACCCCCGCGCCGCGCTGGAACGCGGCGACGCTCGCCGCCGGCGTGCTCTTCGCCGGCGACCTGTTCTTCTGGCACCTGGCGATCATGAACACCACGGCGGCCAACGCGACGCTGCTGGCGACCCTCGCCCCGCTCTGGGTGATGCTGGCCTCCGGCGCCCTGCTCAAGGAGCCGGTGACCCGCGCGATGGCCCTCGGCCTTGCCGCCTGCCTCCTCGGCGCGGCCCTGCTGATCGGCAGCAGCTTCGCCTTCGCGCCCGAGCGCCTGACCGGCGATTTCTACGGCGTCGTCACCTCGATCTTCTTCGGCAGCTATTTCATCGCCATGCGCTTTGCCCGGCGCGGCAGCACCGGCATGACCCCCGGCCTCTTGGTCTATCGCAGCTCGCTCATCACCGCCGCCGTCCTGTTCGTCGTCGCCCTGATGCTGGAGGAGACCATCCTGCCGTCGTCGCTGACCGGCATCGCCATGCTGGTCGCGCTCGGCGTCGTCGCCCACGCACTCGGCCAGGGCCTGCTGGCCTTTGCCCTCGGCACCCTGTCGGCCGGCTTTTCAGCCCTGGTCATCTTCCTGGAGGCGGTTGCCGCCGCCGCCGTCGGCTATCTCTTCCTCGGCGAGAGCGTCGGCCCGGCCCAGGCGCTCGGCGGTGCCGTCATCCTCGCCGGCATCTACATCGCCCGCCCGCGCGCCGCCCCCGGTCCGGTCGCGCCGGCAGCCGCTCCCGTCCAACCCACTACCCCGACCCGCGAGGCCGAATGACCGACCTTCCCGCCATGCGCGCCCTGCTGCAGGACCTGTTCGCCGCCGCCGTCGATGCCGCCCGCGCCGAGACCTGCCTGCCGGAGCACCTTCCCGCCCCGGCCGACGGCGGCCGCATCGTGCTGCTCGGCGCCGGCAAGGCCGCCGGGGCGATGATGCAGGTCGCCGAAAACCACTACCGCGAGACCCACGGTCTCGGCCCCGACCGGCTCGTCGGCCTCGGCGTCACCCGCCACGGCTACGGGCAGGAAACGCAGCTGATCGAGATGGTCGAGGCCGGCCATCCCGTCCCCGACCAGGCCGGCATCGACGCCACCCGCCGCACCCTGGCGCTCGCGGCCGCGGCCCGTCCGGGCGATCATATCGTCGTGCTCCTGTCCGGCGGCGGCTCGGCCAACTGGATCGCTCCGGTCGAGGGCCTGTCGCTCGCCGACAAGCAGGCGCTGACCCGCGCCCTGCTGCGCTCGGGCGCCACCATCGAGCAGATCAACACCGTCCGCCGGCATCTCTCCCGCATCAAGGGCGGGCGCCTTGCCGCCGCCCGGCCGCACGGCGTGCCGATGACGACGCTCGCCGTCTCCGACGTGCCGCGCGACGAGCCCATCGCCATCGCCTCCGGCCCGACCGTCGCCGATCCGACGACGCTGGCCGATGCCCGTGCGCTGGTCGCCCGCTATGCCCCGGATGCGCCCGAAAGCGTCCATGCCGCGCTGGCCGACCCGGCCAACGAGACGCCGAAGCCCGGCGATCCGCTGTTTTCCGGCACGAGGTTCGAGATCGTCGCCCGCCCCGCCCTGTCGCTGGAGCGCGCTGCGACAATCGCCCGCGAGGCGGGCTTCGAGCCGGTGCTGCTCGGCGACAGCCTGGAAGGCGAGGCGCGCGAGGTGGCCACGGAGCATGCCCGCATGGCCCGCGAGATCGCGGAAACCGGCCGGCGCGCCGTGCTGCTGTCGGGCGGCGAACTCACCGTGACGATCCGCGGCGAGGGCCGCGGCGGTCCCAACCAGGAATATGCCCTGGCTCTTGCCCTTGCCCTCAAGGGCGCGCCCGGCATTGCCGCGGTTGCGGGCGATACGGACGGCACGGATGGCGGCTCCGGTTCGGCAGATGATCCGGCCGGCGCGCTCGTCGACGAGACGACGCTCGCACGATCCGCAAGGTCAGGTCATGATGCCGCCTCATTTCTGGCGAGAAACGACAGCACCGGTTTCTTCGATCATCTCGGGGATCTGCTGAGACCCGGACCAACCTATACCAACGTCAACGACTTCAGGGCCGTCCTCATTGACAAGGCGGAAGGCCGTCGGTCATAAGATGACGCGCATGGTCGTGGCACGAGTAATCGAATGATGAAAAAAGCCGAGAGGCAGCGGCAAACCACGGCAGTCAGAACGATCCGGCTGGGCCTTGCATCCTGCAGCGCGATGGCGCTCACCCTGACGGCCCTCAGTGTTCTCGGCGCGACGCCGGCCCATGCCGAGCTGCGCCTTTGCAACAAGACGGAAAGCCAGGTCGGCGTGGCCATCGGCTATCGCGAAGAAGCCGACTGGGTCACCGAAGGCTGGTGGAACCTGCCGGCAAATTCCTGTGAAACGTTGGTGGCGGGCTCGCTCGTGTCACGTTTCTATTATATCTATGCGGTGGATTACGATCAGTTCGGGGAATGGGGCGGCCGCGCCTTCATGTGCACCCGCGAGAAGGAATTCACCATCCGGGGTATCGAGGACTGCGTCGCCCGCGGCTTCGAGCGGACCGGATTCTTTGAAATCGATACGGGCGAGCAAGCCAGCTGGACGGTCCAGCTGACAGAGCCCGTGCAAGGGGGGACAGGCGGACAATGAAGCGTGACAGGCGGGTCAAGATTCTAGCGACACTCGGACCCTCCTCCTCGGATCCGCAAACGATCGAGAAGCTCTACACCGCCGGTGCCGACGTCTTCCGCATCAACATGAGTCACACCGACCACCCGCGCCTGCATGCGCTGGTGGCGATGATTCGCGAGATCGAGGCGAAGGTCGGCCGGCCGATCGGCATTCTCGCCGATCTCCAGGGACCCAAGCTGCGCGTCGGCACCTTCGAAGGCGATGCGGTGGTGCTGGAAAACGGCGCCAGCTTCACCCTCGACAGCGACAAGACGCCGGGCAACGCCTCGCGCGTCCACCTCCCCCATCGCGAGATCCTGCAGGCGCTCGAGCCGGGCCACCGCCTGCTGCTCGACGACGGCAAGATCCGCCTGCGCGTGACCTCCTGCACCAAGACCAGCGCCAACACGATCGTCGAGGTCGGCGGCAAGCTGTCCAACCGCAAGGGCGTCAGCGTTCCCGACACGGAGATCCCGGTCGGCGCGCTCACCGACAAGGACCGCAAGGACCTCGATGCCGCGCTGGAAGCCAATGTCGACTGGATCGCGCTGTCCTTCATCCAGCGTCCCGACGACCTTGCCGACGTGCGCAAGGTGACGCGCGGCCGCGCCGGCATCCTCGCCAAGATCGAAAAGCCCCAGGCCATCGAGCGGCTGAGCGAGATCATCGATCTCTCCGACGCGCTGATGGTTGCCCGCGGCGATCTCGGCGTCGAGATGCCGCTGGAACAGGTTCCCGGCCTGCAGAAGCAGATCGTCCGTGCCTGCCGCCGCGCCGGCAAGCCGGTGGTCGTCGCCACCCAGATGCTGGAATCGATGATCACCGCCCCGGTGCCGACCCGCGCCGAGGTGTCCGACGTCGCCACCGCCGTGTTCGAGGGTGCCGACGCGGTGATGCTCTCCGCCGAATCGGCCGCCGGCCAGTTCCCGGTCGAGGCTGTCGAGACGATGGACCGCATCGCCCGCCAGGTGGAGCGCGACCCGAACTATCGCGGCATCATCCACGCCCAGCGCCAGGAGCCGGAGCCGACCGGCGCCGATGCCATCGCCGCTGCCGCGCGCCAGATCGCCGAGACGCTGAACCTTGCCGCCGTGGTCTGCTACACGACCTCCGGCGCCACCGGCCTGCGCGCCGCGCGCGAGCGCCCGTCCGTGCCGGTCATCGTCATCTCGCCGGTCCTGTCGACCGCCCGCCGCCTGTCGCTCGCCTGGGGCCTGCACTGCGTGGTCTCGGACGACGCCCGCGACGAGAACGACATGGTCGACCGCGCCTGCCAGATCTCCTTCCAGGAGGAACTGGCAAAGCCCGGCCAGCGCATCATCACCACGGCCGGCGTGCCCTTCGGCACCCCCGGCTCGACCAACATGCTGCGCATCGCCTTCGTCGGCAGCGACGGTCGCGGCGGCCTCTGATCGTCAGCCGCTCGCAGCAGCGGCGGGCCTCTGAGCCTCGCTGCGAGCCTCACTCGCTCGCAGCAGCAGCTTTCGACGACGAGGCGGCCTTGGCCGTCTCGTTTTCGTTTCGGCTGCCCTCATCGCTCCATCCCGCGTCCGGGAAGGTCATCGCCACCACTTTCGCGATCTCCGCCAGCACCGCATCGGTGCGCGTGTGGTGCGGCATGTGGCCGGCCCGCTCCAGCGTCACCAGCCAGGCATTGGGCAGGTCCCGCACCAGCCCGTGCGAATGGATATGCGGATAGACGACGCTGTCCGTCTCGCCGGTGATCACCGCCGCCGGCTGCGTGATCTCGCCGTATCGCGGCGAGGCCGCCTCCACCTCCCCCTTCAGAAAGGCGACGTCCCGCGCATTCTCCCGGAAGGTCTGCGGGCGGAACAGCAGCGGCAGGCCCAGCCGCTCGCCATAGCCTGCCGGCGTCTCGGCCGGGCGGAAGATGCCGTTGATGGCGGAGGGAGCGACCAGCGCCGCGCCGAACGGGGCGAGCGTGTGGGAAAACACCGTGCCGGCGACCGGCAGGGCGGCGGCGTCGTAATACCAGTTGGTGCCGCCCGGCCAGGGATGGGTCGCCGGCGCCAGGAACACCAGACCGGCGAAGAGATCGGCACGCGCCAGCCCCAGCTGCGCCGCCACCGCCCCGCCCCAGGAATGGCCGACCGCGACCGCCCGCTCAATCCCGAGACTGTCGGTCAGTCCGGCGATCAGCGCCGCCTGGGCCGCCGGACGGTACATGGCGTCGCCGCCGCGCTGGGAATAGCCGTGGCCGGGCCGGTCGACGAAGACCAGTCGTGCGGCCTTGCCCTGCTCCGCCGGCCAGTCGCTCAACGGGCCGGCCAGCGCCATATGCGGGTCGCGCAGGTTGGCGCTCGCCCCGTGCACGAAGACCAGCGCCGGGTCGCCCGCCCGCCAGCCGTTGGGCCGGATATCGACATAGTGCAGCCGCACGCCGTCGATCTCGGCGAAGGTGCCGATCGGCGGATAGCGCGCCTCCGCCTCACGCCCGCGCATTTCCGCCAGCAGGGCAAGACCGGAGAGCAGCAGCGCCAGCGCCGACAGCAGGACAAGGGCAAGGGTGGGCATGGGCGGGCGGGTCCGGCTTTACAGGGAACGGTCGAGAGAACGGGAGGGCGGGCGAGTCCTGGGACTTGCCCGATCCTTGCGGCCTGCACGGCCCCGGCAGGGCGCTGAAACGACGCTTCAGATCGGCGAACCGGCGGCCGCCTTTTCCATGTCCTCGACTGCCTTACGCGCGTTTTCGCTGACCGGATGTATCTTCAGCACCTGGCGGAAGGTTTCCAGCGCCTCGTCGTCGCGCCCGATTCGCCGCAGGATGATGCCGAGGCCCGACATTGCGCCCCAGTGGCGCGGCTCCAGCGCCAGCACCCGCTCGATATCGACCATCGAGCGGCCGAAATCCTCGCGCAGGTAATTCACCGTCGCGCGCCGGTTCCAGGCTTCGGGAAAATCGGGGGCGAGCCGCACCGTCACATCGAGCAGGTCGAGCGCCAGCGCATAGTCCTTGGCCTGCATGGCAGCGGCCGCGCGGACCATCAAAAGGTCGACCGTCGGGCTGCCCGAGCGCGACCAGATGCGCTGGATGCGGCCGACCAGCGGGCGGGCCGCCTCGTCGCTCGTGACCTTGGCAAGCTCAGCGAACAGCCCGTCGAGCTCGTTCTTCGGCGTCTCGTTGTCGGTCACGGCGGGAGCCGGACCGGACGGCGGCTCGACCTCGGTGGTCGGCGCGTCGAAATCGTCGAGCGAGGGGGGCAGCGCTTCGGGAGGAAGCACGTCGGGTCTTCCCTCCTGCGCCAGCGCGGAGGCGGAAAGACACAGCAGGAAGGCCAACACCAAAAACGATCGCATCCGGGGAGTATGTCGCCCCGGATGCGATCGTCAATGCCATCGGCAAAATTTGAAAGCAACAGGCAGGCGCGCGGGGCCTGCCGCCGTGCCTCAGCCCTGGCGGGCCTTGAAGCGCGGAGCCTTCTTGTTGATGATGTAGACGCGTCCCTTGCGGCGAACCATGCGGTTGTCGCGGTGACGGCCCATCAGCGCCTTGAGCGAATTCTTGATCTTCATCGTCTCGTCTCCGTCAACGGTGCCACGTTGGCGGCGGCATCCTCATGTTGCGCCGTGCCTGCCGGCCCGGCTGTCTGCTTGCGGACGATCAAGACCGGTGAAGGATCCTTGTCGTCCTGCCGGCTGGCTCTGCCTCTTCGCGCTGGTCCGATAAGACCGCGCGCCGGGGGCGGTGCCCGATCCGCGTAAGGCAGATGCTGGGAAGCAGCTGACCTTGGCGGCCGTTTGCCGGGTTTTGCCAACTGCCTCGTGATCTCGGCAATCTGGCGAAGATGGTGGGCGTGACAGGGATTGAACCTGTGACCCCTACGATGTCAACGTAGTGCTCTCCCGCTGAGCTACACGCCCGAAACTCTTGGATCCGGCAAACTGCCGGAAGGCCGACGCCGACGGGACGGCGCGGTGGGATGCGATATAGCGGGCTTCGATTTTCGGTGCAAGCCCTTCTCGCAAACTAAATTGCCGCTGTCCCGCCCTCGCCCGGCGCGCGGTGGAAAACCTGTTGAGAGGCGGACGGCAGACCGCTCAGGCGGCCAGCATGCGCTCCACTTCCAGCACCAGATCCTTCAGGTGGAAGGGCTTGGACAGCACCTTGGCATCCTTGGGGGCCTGGGAGTCCGGGTTCAGCGCCACCGCGGCGAAGCCGGTGATGAACATCACCTTCAGGTCCGGGTCGAGCTGCGTTGCGCGCCGCGCCAGCTCGATGCCGTCCATCTCCGGCATGACGATGTCGGTCAGCAGCAGGGAGAAAGGCTCCTCGCGCAGGCGCTCATAGGCGCTCTTGCCGTTGTCGAAGGACACGACGTCGTAACCGGCCTTCTGCAGCGCCTTGGCAAGGAAGCGCCGCATGTCGTTGTCGTCTTCCGCAAGTAGGATCCGTGTCATTCGTTGCTTCGTCCCGCTTCGCTCGGCGAATCCGCTGGGCGTTTCGCATTCCGGGCGCCGGCCGCTGCATCGCGCGTCCGAAGGTCCCGTTTTGGCACATCTTTCGGATCGTTATAAGGCCGAATGACGGTAAACATCCAGTGAAAGCGGCGTCCCGCCATCCGGCCGCGCCGGTTACCCACCGCCCGTGTGGACATTAACGCCGATTCGGGGGCTAATAGGAAAATTCAACGAGGCGGCCGGCGGGCGGAGAGCGTGAATATGCAGGTGGTGAGCGGGTTCGAGGACACGAAGCCTTTCGAAGTCCTGCAGCCGGCACAGCAATCCACGCCCTTCGTGTTCAACTCGCCCCATTCCGGGCGGCACTACCCGCTTGCCTTCCTGCAGGCCTCGCGGCTCGACGCCCTGGCGATCCGCCGCTCGGAGGATGCCTTCGTCGACGAGCTGTTCTCCGGCGTCGTCGAGCTCGGCGCCCCGCTGCTCTGCGCCCGCTTCCCGCGCGCCTATCTCGACGTCAACCGCGAGCCCTACGAGCTCGACCCGAAGATGTACGAGGACCGGCTGCCGCCTTATGCCAACAGCCGCTCGATCCGGGTCGCCGGCGGGCTCGGCACCATCGCCCGCGTCGTCGGCGAGGCGCAGGAGATCTATCGCACCCGCCTCACCGTGCGCGAGGCGCTCGACCGCATCGAGACGATCTACAAGCCCTACCACCAGACCCTGCGCCGCCTGCTGGCGCGCACCCATGTCGCCTTCGGCCATGCGGTGCTGATCGACTGCCACTCGATGCCCTCGACGATCCGCAGCAGCGACAACGGCCCGCGCCCCGACTTCATCCTGGGCGATCGCTACGGCACCAGCTGCGCCCGCTCGGTGATCGACCAGGCAACGGACATCCTGCGCGGCATGGGCTACACGGTGGCGCGCAACAAGCCCTATGCCGGCGGCTTCATCACCGAGCATTACGGCCGTCCGGCCAAGGGCCTGCATGCCCTGCAGGTGGAGATCAACCGCAGCCTCTACATGGACGAGGCGCGCACGGACCGCAGCTCCGGCTTTGCCGAGCTGTCCCGCGACATGCGCCGCTTCTGCGAGGAGCTGGTGGCCGGCAGCGATGCCGATCTCGCCCCGGACGCACTGGCGGCCGAATAGCCCTCCCGGACCGTTCGAAAAGCCACGACCACACACGTCCTCAAGCGGCCAGAAAAAAGGGCCGCACTCTTGCGAGGCGGCCCGAGTCTAGGGAGGAAACGCCCAAGGAGGGCGGCGCGACACGGCAAGCCATATCGCACTGCAACAAGTTTCCATCGCGGCGCACAAAAGTCAATATGGCATCCGGATTTTTCTCGCTTTCACAGGCCCCTAGATCCACAAAACGCATATATATCAAATGGATAGTCTTTAATAAATCTTCTTGAATAATTCGCCTGACGGCCCGATTCCGGCACTCCGACCCGCTCAAAAGCGCGCCACTTCCTTATTTGCCTATAATTTCATCACAAGTCTCGCGCCGGCGCTTCGCCACCCTCAAAGATTGCCCGTTCGCCCTTCCCGCGCTATTGCGGGCGGGATCTTTCGCCTACACGCCGCCCTCTCCTCGCCCTCGCTCCGGAAGGACCCGCTCATGCCCACCTCCGACGATCTCGCCGCCTTCTCGGCCGAGCTGTGCCAGGCCTCCGCCGCCGCCATCCTTCCGCATTTCCGCGCGGCCCTGTCGGTGGAGAACAAGCTGGCCGAGGGCTTCGATCCGGTGACGGTCGCCGACCGGGCCGGCGAGGAGGCCTTGCGGGCGCTGATCGAGGCGCGCTTTCCGCAGCACGGCATCCTCGGCGAGGAGCACGGCAGTGTCCGTCTCGACGCCGAGCATGTCTGGGTGCTCGATCCCATCGACGGCACCCGCGCCTTCATCTGCGGCCTGCCGACCTGGGGCACCTTGATCGGCCTGACGCGCGGCGGCAGGCCGGTCTTCGGCGTCATGGACCAGCCCTACGTGGAGGAGCGGTTCCTCGGCGATTGCGAAAAGGCCTGGCTGATCAACCGCGAGGGCACCCGGCGGCTTGCCACCCGCTCTTGCGCGGACCTTGCGCAGGCGATCATGTGCACCACCCATCCCGGCCTCTTCCAGGGCGCGGAAGGGGAGGTCTACCGGCGGATCGAGGGCACCGTGCGCACCGCGCGCTACGGCACCGACTGCTACGGCTATGCGATGATCGCCAGCGGCCAGGTCGATCTCGTCATCGAGAGCGGCCTGCAGCCCTACGACATCGTCGCGCTGGCCCCGATCATCGAGGGCGCCGGCGGCGTGGTGACCGACTGGCGCGGCGGCTCGCCGGCGAACGGCGGCCAGATCGTCGCCTCCGGCGATCCGGCGCTGCATGAAAAGGTGCTGGAGATGCTCGCCTCCGCCGCTCAGTAGCTCTAGGTCGTGAACTCATAATTCTGCCGAGAAACGGTATGCCCGAACCCGATCGGATACAAGGAGCAAGACCGCAGGAAACCATTAGGTTTTCAAGGGCTTGCGACGCTGTTGCCGGCGGGTTCCGGCATACCCGAAGGGCGCCGTTCGAGCATCTCACTGCGGCGTCGGACCGCTCGGCCGGGGGGCCTGCCCCGGCCATCGCGCTCCTCCTGGCATATCATTGCCCGAACGGACGCCGTTTCCGGCACAATTATGAGTCCACGACCTAGGCGGCGGCCGGCTCGCCTTCCGCGACGAAGGCGTCGAAGGCGGCCAGGAACTGGTCGCGGTGGAAATCGTCTTCCATCAGCAGCTCGTGGCGCGAGCCGGCGATTTCCAGATAGCGGCAGGAGCGGGTCTGGCGGGCGAAGCGCTCGCTTGCCCGCGGCGAGACGATCTGGTCGCCGGTCGAGGCGACCAGCAGCACCGGCACCTGCAGCGAGGGGCCGAAATCGGGCTCGAAGAACCGCGTCATCGCCCGGCAGGCCGCCGCCAGCCAGTCGATGGTCGGCGCGCCGACCTCCAGGTCCGGATGGGCGGAGAGCACCGCCTCGTTGCGGCGGAAGCGGACCTCGTCGCTGGTCAGCGGATTGCCCTCGAAGGGCATGTGAAACTTCGCATTTCCGCCCGGCACGAAGGCCGTGCCGAGGCCGATGGAGGACAGCGCCGCCGACAGCGGGCAGATCACCTTTTGCGGCAGCCCCACCTTGCCGAGGCCGATCAGCGGCGCCGACAGCACCGCCCGCTCGATGCGGGTGCGCAGCCGCCCGGCCGCCAGCAGCAACACCGCCCCGCCGGTCGAATGGGCCAGCACATGGTGCGGGCCGGGCATGGCGGCGAGCGTCACCTCGCTCATCACCGTGTCGAGATCCGTGACGAAATCGGCGAAATCGTCCACATGGCCGCGGTAAGGATTGGAGAGCAGGCGCTGCGATCCGCCCTGGCCGCGCCAGTCGAAGGTGACGACGGCAAAGCCGCGCGCCCGCAGGTCGGCGACGGTCTCGAAATATTTCTCGATGAACTCGGCCCGGCCCTGCAGCAGCGTCACCGTGCCCTTGAGCGGGCTGCGGTCGGGCATCCAGCGCGCGGTGCGCAGGCGGATGCCGTCGGGCGTCGTCACCTGCTGGCAGATCGCCCCCGCCGGCACCGGGTTGTCCGGATGATCGTAGAGCTCCATTGCCACCGCGTCGTGCTCCAATCTTACCGGCGAAACCTTGCCCATATCACAGCCGGCGTCGCCGCAAATCCTGCGATCCCCGTGCCCTGACCCATACAGGAGCGGGGCCGCCGGCTCAACTCCGGCGACCCCGTTCGGGTTCCTGCAGGCGGGCAAGCCGGCTGCGGTTACAGGCGGCCGTAACCGCCACGGCCATGGCCGCCCCAGCCGTCACCGCGGCCGCGGCCGATCGGTGCGCGGCCGACGACCTGGCCCGAATAGGCGTCCACCACCAGGCGCTGCGGGATGCCGCGATAGCCGCGGGCATGGGCGACATAGACATGGCCGCGATGGCGCAGGCGGCTGATGTCGCGGAAGCCCTGGCGGTGCAGACGGTTGACGATCTGGCGCGGGCCGAGCCGGTCGAGCCGGTAGCCGCGCCGGTTGTGGCGGTGGCCGACCAGCTGCACCTCGACGCTGGCACCGCTGGAGGCGCCGGCCGGGCCGGAGCCGATGCGGAGGTCGAGCGCCTGGGCGCTGGGAACCGAAAGAACGACGCCAAGGGCGGCGACGGCGGCAAGAAGCGACTTCCTCATGGATCTGTCTCCTGTTGGGGCGCGTCAGCGCCGGTTGACGATCCAAAGATGCGCTCGCCCGCGTGAACCCTCCCGGAAGGCTCCGTTCACCTGCCGTTCAGGTCGAAAATCCGTTTGCCGCGCCGGTCCCGGGCGGCCCCTTGCCGCCCTCTTGAAAGCCGATTTCGCCCTCCCCATCTCGTAAGTCGCGGGCGCCACGAACGGGCCCGCACACGGTTCCCCTCCCGGCCATGACGGCGGGACACAACGGAACCGGCACCATCATCTGTTGCTCAACGAGAGGACACACCGATGCGTCACTTCGATTTCAGCCCGCTTTATCGTTCCACCGTCGGCTTCGACCGCCTGCTCTCCATGCTCGACAGCACCACGGGCCAGGAGACGCCGAGCTATCCGCCCTACAATATCGAGCGCACGGGCGAGAACGCCTACCGCATCACCATGGCGGTGGCGGGCTTCGGCGAGGCCGACCTGACGATCGAGGCCAAGGAGCACACGCTGTCGGTCAAGGGCGAGCGCGCCCAGGAGACCGAAGCCGGCGAAGTGCTCTATCGCGGCATCGCCTCGCGCGCTTTCGAGCGCCGCTTCCAGCTCGCCGACCATGTCGAGGTCAGGGGCGCCAGCCTGGAGAACGGCCTGCTGCATATCGACCTTGCCCGCGAGATCCCGGAGGCGATGAAGCCCCGCAAGATCGAGATCGGCAAGGCCGGCCAGAAACAGATCGAGAAGCAGATCGAGGGCAGCACCCACTAAAGATCAGGCCCTGAAGGCTCCGACACTGACACCCGGCAGGCGCGGCCCTCGCGATCCCCCCTCGGCGAGAGACACGCCTGCCCCCCGCGCCCGGCCTTTCCCAAGGTCGGGCGCTTTTCGTTCTGGCCGGCCTTTTTCAAGGCCGGGCGCTTTTCGTTCGGGACACCCCGTCAGCGCGAGAGTTCGAACTGGATCTCGATACGGTTGTAGCCGGCCTTGCCGCCGCGCCAGTCGTGATAGACTTCCCGGCTCTGACCCGACAGGTGGTGCCGCGTCTCGCCGACGGCGCGCAGCAAGGGCGCGTAGCCCTGCGTGAACAGGGTCCGGACCGGCCCCAGATGCACGGCGGACGCCACCATGATCGGCTCCAGATGCAGAACCTCCAGCGGACCGTCATAGGCACCGGCGTCCGCCACCGGCAGGCAGATGCGCCAGTCGAACGCGGTCTTGCCGTCGCGCGGCAGGTTCTGCGCGATGAAGGTCCACGGCCCCGCCGCCGCAAGGCCGGCGCGCTGGCGCTCCGCCTCGATCTCCGCCGACAGGTCGGCGGCGGCCGATGCCACCTCGGGAATGGTCAGCCTTCGGGCAATCGACAGGACATGCATGTCCTCGGTGGGATGGATCTTCATCGGCAGTCGCTCCGGTCGTCGGGATGAAACCGGCGCGAGGCTAGCCCCGTTCGGCTTTGCGCCAATCCGAAACGCGAAAACGCTTTCCAAATTTCCAGCAAGAAAAGCCGCGCGCGGAGAAAATTCTTCCCCGCAGAGCCGCCCCTTACCCCCCGGCGACCTCCAGGAAGCGCGCGACCTCCTCGGTCGTCGTCGCGAAGGACGTCACCAGCCGCACGCCGGAAAGCCCCTCGCCCGCCTCGATCTCCGGCCATTCGTAGAACGCCGCGCCTGCCTCGCGCAGCCGCGCGATGGTGGCAAGGTCGAGCACCGGAAACACCTCGTTCGCCTCGACGCGATGGGCCAGCGCATGGCCGCAGGCCGTGAGCCCGTCGGCGAGCGCGCTCGCCATCGCATTGGCGTGGCGGGCGCTATCCAGCCAGTGGCCGTTCTCCAGATAGCCGTCGAGCTGGGCCGCGACGAAGCGCGACTTGGAGAACAGGTGCCCGGCGCGCGAGCGGTGCGCGGCAAGATCGCGCAAGGCATCCTGGTTGAACACCACGATCGCCTCGGCGCACCAGCAGCCGTTCTTGGTGCCGCCGAAGGACAGGACGTCGATCCCCGCCTTCCAGGTCATCTCCGCCGGGTTGCACCCCAGATGCACCAGCGCGTTGGCGAAGCGCGCGCCGTCCATGTGGCAGACGAGATCGCGTTCCTTCGCAGCCCTCGTCAGCGCCGCCAGCTCATCCAGCGGGTAGACCGTGCCGCACTCGCTCGCCTGGGTCAGGCTCACCGCCACCGGCGTGCCGAAGCGGCTGCCGGCCGGGTGCTTGGCCAGTTCGCGCGAGAGGCCTTCAGCCGAGATCCGCCCGTTGCGCGTTTCCACCGGCACCATCTTCATGCCGTGCGAGAAGAACTCCGTCGCCCCCCACTCGTCGCACAGCACATGGGCGATATCGCTGGTCAGCACCAGCCCGCCGGGCCTTGCGCAGGCCGCCATGGTCAGCGCATTGGCCGCCGTGCCGGTTGCGGTGAACCAGACCGTGAGGTCGTCCTTCTCGAAGATCTCGCGAAACCGGTCGCGAACCTTGAGGGTGAGCGGGTCCGTGCCGTAGGCCGGCGCGGCGCCCGTGTTGTGGCGGACCATGGCATCCATTACCGGCTGCGAGGCACCCGCCCAATTGTCGCTGGCGAAGATCATGGCGCGATCTAAGACCGCCGCGCGCGGCCTTGCAAGCCCGTCCGCATGCCTCTCCTGCACCCCTCCCCCGCCCTTTGCAGGCGCGGCGGGCACCGGCAACCGACAGATTCTTTCCTTCCCGCCACAACAGCATTGCATTAATGACAAAAGCCCCCGGCCATGGCGCAAGAAATAGTTTTGCGCGGGCTTGCAAGCCGCTTGCTCCCCCACCGGAAATCTGGCATTGTGCGCCTCCGCCAGATAGGACAGGATTACTGTCCCTTTTGGCCGGAAGGGAAGCGGCCGGGGCTGGCCGGCTTCCCGCGCCGCGCCCGCGGCACCCCGTCGGACAGGGCTGAACGCATCCGACGGCTGATCGCAGGCGGCAGCGTGTGCTACAACAGGTCGCGGGATCCGCCGGCGCATTTTCCGGCGTATGACTGCGGCATGCGGGGCATACGCCCTTGCCGGTGCGAAGCACCGAAACGGATTGCCGGCGGATGTCCCGCGAGGGGACGCGAACCGCCGGAACAGGCGGACCGAAAGGGCGGGTCCGCTTCACTGGTCAGCGTCAGGGCGAACGCCCGTTCGACGGACGAGCCGGGCTCCTCGATCACGAGAGAGCGCGACCCGAACGGAGAAGGACGGTCCCGGCGCAGGATGAAAGAGGGCAGACATGAGCAAGACCGAAGCGATGATCGAGGCGCTGGACTTCGTGACCGAAACCGCACCGGCCAAAGCAACGACTGCCCGCAAAACGCTGAACGAGCGACGCGAGGAAGCCGCGCGATCGGGCCTTTACAACCCTGCGCGCGAGCATGATGCCTGCGGCGTCGGCTTCGTTGCCCATCTCAAGGGCGTTCCCTCCCACCGCATCGTCTCCGACGGGTTGCAGGTGCTGGAAAACCTCACCCATCGCGGCGCGGTCGGTGCCGATCCCCTGATGGGCGACGGCGCCGGCATGCTGGTGCAGATCCCGCACGACTTCTTCGTCGCCGAGGCGAAGGATCTCGGCATCGACCTGCCCGAGCAGGGCCGCTACGGCGTCGGCTTCCTCTTCCTGCCGCAGGACCCGGCGCTGCGCCGCGTCTGCGAGGAGATCGTCGAGCGCGTCATCAACGCGGAAGGCCAGGCATGCCTTGGCTGGCGCGATGTGCCGGTCGACAATTCCTCCCTGTCCAAGGCGCCCGACATCGCGGCGACCGAGCCCTGCTCGCGCCAGGTGTTCATCGCCTGCCGCGACTGCGAGACCGAGGACGATTTCGAGCGCCGCCTCTTCGTGCTGCGCAAGGTGATCTCCAACACCATCCGCGCCGAGACCGACGCGGTCGGCCGCGGCTTCTATATCGTCTCCCTGTCGAGCCGGACGCTGGTCTACAAGGGCATGTTCCTGGCCTACCAGCTCGGCGCCTATTACGCCGACCTGAAGGACCCGCGCTTCACCTCGGCGCTGGCGCTCGTCCACCAGCGCTTCTCGACCAACACCTTCCCGTCCTGGGATCTCGCCCATCCCTACCGGATGGTCGCCCATAACGGCGAGATCAACACCCTGCGCGGCAACGTCAACTGGATGGCCGCCCGCCAGGCGAGCGTGTCCTCGCCGCTGTTCGGCGACGACATCTCCAAGCTGTGGCCGATCTCCTACGAGGGCCAGTCCGACACCGCCTGCTTCGACAACGCGCTCGAGTTCCTGGTGCGCGGCGGCTACTCGCTCGCCCATGCGGCGATGATGCTGATTCCCGAGGCCTGGGCCGGCAACCCCTTGATGGACGAGAACCTGCGGGCCTTCTACGAGTATCACGCCGCCCTGATGGAGCCGTGGGACGGCCCGGCCGCCGTCGCCTTCACCGACGGCCGCCAGATCGGCGCGACCCTCGACCGCAACGGCCTGCGTCCGGCCCGTTACGTGGTGACCGACGACGATTTCGTCATCATGTCGTCCGAGGTCGGCGTGCTGCCGGTGCCGGAAGAGAAGATCATCCGCAAGTGGCGGCTGCAGCCGGGCAAGATGCTGTTGATCGATCTCGAGGAAGGCCGGATCATTTCCGACGACGAGATCAAGCGCCAGCTCTCCACCGCCAACCCCTACAAGGACTGGCTGCACCGCACCCAGATCGTGCTGGAGGAAATGCCGGCGGTGCGCGGCCGTGCGCCGGTCGCGGCCGAGACGCTGCTCGACCGCCAGCAGGCCTTCGGCTACACCCAGGAAGACATCAAGCTCCTGATGCATCCGATGGCGACCGTCGGCCAGGAAGCCATCGGCTCGATGGGCACCGACACGCCGATCTCCGCGCTCTCGGACAAGCCGAAGCTGCTCTACACCTATTTCAAGCAGAACTTCGCCCAGGTCACCAACCCGCCGATCGACCCGATCCGCGAGGAGCTGGTGATGAGCCTCGTCTCCTTCATCGGGCCGCGGCCGAACCTGTTCGACCTCAAGGGCCTGGCCACCTCAAAGCGTCTGGAGGTTCGCCAGCCGATCCTCACCAATGACGACCTGGAGAAGATCCGGACCATCGGCGACACCGCCGACAACCAGTTCTCGGCCAAGACGCTCGACATCACCTACGACGCCTCCAAGGGCGCGGACGGCATGCGCGAGGCGCTCGACAACCTGTGCGCCAATGCCGAGAAGGCGGTGGTCAACGGCTACAACATCGTCATCCTGTCGGACCGCCTGGTCAGCCGCGGCCGCATCGCCATCCCGGCGCTGCTGGCGACGGCCGCCGTGCACCATCACCTGATCCGCAAGGGCCTGCGCACCTCGGTCGGCCTGGTGGTGGAGACGGGCGAGGCGCGCGAGGTGCATCACTTCTGCGTGCTGGCCGGCTACGGCGCGGAGGCGATCAACCCCTATCTCGCCTTCGAGACGCTGCTGCAGCTGCATGCCGAGCTCGACTTCCCCGAAGAGGTCGACGCCGACGAGGTCGTCTACCGCTACATCAAGTCGATCGACAAGGGCATCCTCAAGGTCATGTCCAAGATGGGCATCTCGACCTACCAGTCCTATTGCGGCGCCCAGATCTTCGACGCGGTCGGCCTGTCGACCGACTTCGTCAACGAGTATTTCTTCGGCACCGCCACGATGATCGAGGGCATCGGCCTTGCCGAGGTCGCCGAGGAGACCACCCGCCGCCACGCCGTCGCCTTCGCCGACGTGCCGGTGCTGCGCCGCTCGCTCGATGTCGGCGGCGAATACGCCTACCGGGTGCGCGGCGAGAACCACCTGTGGACCCCGGAAGGCGTCGCCTTCCTGCAGCACGCGGTGCGCTCCAACCTGCCCGACCAGTATCGCGAGTTCGCCCGCGAGACCAACGAGCACAACGGCCGCTTCACCATCCGCGGGCTGTTCCGGGTCAAGACCGCCGAGGATACCGGCCGCGCGCCGATCTCCATCGACGAGGTCGAGCCGGCGGCCGAGATCGTCAAGCGCTTCTCCACCGGCGCCATGTCCTTCGGCTCGATCTCGCGCGAGGCCCACTCGACGCTGGCCGTCGCCATGAACCGGATCGGCGGCAAGTCGAACACCGGCGAGGGCGGCGAGGAGCCGGAACGCTACCGGCCGCTGCCGGACGGGTCGCAGAACCCGATGCGCTCGGCGATCAAGCAGGTCGCCTCGGGCCGCTTCGGCGTGACCACCGACTATCTCGTCAACTCGGACATGATCCAGATCAAGGTGGCCCAGGGCGCCAAGCCCGGCGAGGGCGGCCAGCTGCCCGGCCACAAGGTCGACGCGGTGATCGCCAAGGTCCGTCATTCGACGCAAGGGGTGGGCCTGATCTCGCCGCCGCCGCATCACGACATCTATTCGATCGAGGATCTGGCGCAGCTGATCTACGATCTGAAGAACGTCAACCCGGCGGCCGACATCTCGGTCAAGCTGGTGTCGGAAGTCGGCGTCGGCACGGTTGCCGCCGGCGTCGCCAAGGCGCGCGCCGACCACATCACCGTGTCCGGCTATGACGGCGGCACCGGCGCCTCGCCTCTGACCTCGATCAAGCATGCCGGCAGCCCCTGGGAGATCGGCCTTGCCGAGACCCAGCAGACCCTGGTGCTCAACGGGCTGCGCTCGCGCATCGCGCTGCAGGTCGACGGCGGCCTGAAGACCGGGCGCGACGTCATCGTCGGCGCGCTGCTGGGGGCCGACGAGTTCGGCTTCTCGACCGCGCCGCTGATCGCCGCCGGCTGCATCATGATGCGCAAGTGCCACCTGAACACCTGCCCGGTCGGCATCGCCACCCAGGATCCGGTGCTGCGCAAGCGCTTCAAGGGCGCGCCGGAGCATGTGGTCAACTACTTCTTCTTCGTCGCCGAGGAAGTGCGCGAGATCATGGCCGCGATGGGCATCGCCCGCTTCGACCAGCTGATCGGCCGCACCGACCTGCTCGACCAGGAGAAGATGATCGACCACTGGAAGGCGCGCGGCCTCGACTTCTCGCGCATCTTCCACATGCCCGAGGCCCCGGCCGAGGCGAAGCGCTGGACCGAGCGCCAGAAGCACCCGATCGACGACGTTCTCGACCGCCGCCTGATCGCGGCCGCCGAGCCGGCGCTGGAGCGCAAGGAGCCGGTCGTGATCACCGAGACCATCGGCAATGTCGACCGCTCCGCCGGTGCGATGCTGTCGGGCGAGGTGGCCAAGCGCTTCGGCCACAAGGGCCTGAAGGGCGGCACCATCGACGTGCGGCTGACCGGCACCGCCGGCCAGGCCTTCGGCGCCTTCCTGGCGCGCGGCATCACCATGACGCTCGAGGGCGACGCCAACGACTATGTCGGCAAGGGCCTGGCGGGCGGCAAGCTCGTCATCCGTCCGAACCCGAAGAGCGCCGCCGATCCGGACTACTCGATCATTGCCGGCAACACCGTGCTCTACGGTGCGACCGAGGGCGAGTGCTACATCCGCGGCATCGCCGGCGAGCGTTTCGCGGTCCGCAACTCGGGCGCCATCGCCGTCGTCGAGGGCGTGGGCGACCACGGCTGCGAATACATGACAGGCGGTGTCGTCGTCGTGCTCGGCTGGACGGGACGCAACTTCGCCGCTGGCATGTCGGGCGGCGTGGCCTATGTGCTGGACGAGGACGGCTCGTTCCGCAACCGCTGCAACCTCGCCATGGTGGACATCGAGCCGGTCCCGGAGGAGGACGACCTCCTGGAGAAGCTCCACCACCATGGTGGCGACATCGAGCACAAGGGCCGCGTGGACCTGTCTGCCGACATGACGCGGCACGACGACGAGCGGCTTCGCCAGATCATCTCCAACCACATCGCCCATACCGGCTCGGCCTGGGCGCAGGAGATCCTGGAGAAGTGGGACGAGTTCCGCCCGAAATTCGTGAAGGTGATGCCGGTCGAGTACCGCCGCGCCCTCAGGGAAATGGAAGAAAAGCGGCTCGGCCTGGTGGCGGCCGAGTAAGGGAGACGAGAGATCATGGGAAAAGTTACCGGTTTCCTGGAGATCGACCGGCAGGAACAGAAGTACCAGCCGGCCTCCGACCGCATCCGCCACTTCAGGGAGTTCACCCTGCCGCTCGAGGACAAGGAAGTCGAGCGACAGGCTGCCCGTTGCATGGATTGCGGCGTGCCCTATTGCCATGGGCCCGTCGGCTGTCCGGTCAACAACCAGATCCCGGACTGGAACGACCTGGTCTATAACGGCGACTGGGAAGAGGCGGCGCGCAACCTGCACTCGACCAACAACTTCCCGGAGTTCACCGGCCGCATCTGCCCAGCCCCGTGCGAGGAAGCCTGCACGCTGAACCTCGAGGACGTGCCGGTCGCCATCAAGACCGTGGAACAGGCGATTGCCGACAAGGCCTGGGCCGAAGGGTGGATCCGCCCCGAGCCGGCGCCGTTCCGCACCGGCAAGACGGTCGCCATCGTCGGCGCCGGTCCCGCCGGCCTTGCGGCTGCCCAGCAGCTGGCCCGCGCCGGCCACACGGTGCATGTCTACGAGCGCGAGCCGCGCGCCGGCGGGCTGATGCGCTACGGCATTCCCGACTTCAAGATGGAAAAGCACTATATCGACCGACGCGTCGAGCAGATGGAAGGCGAAGGCGTCGTCTTCCATTACGGGGCCAATGTCGGCGTCAACCTGACGGTCGACGAGCTCAAGCAGCGCCATGATGCGGTGCTGCTGACCGTCGGCGCCGAGCGTCCGCGCGATCCCGAGCTTCCGGGCATGGACCTTGCGGGCTGCATGTACGCCATGCCGTTCCTGGTCCAGCAGAACCGCCGCGTCGGCGGCGAGGACGTCTCGGCCGAGCAGCCCTACTGGGCCGGCGGCAAGCATGTCGTCGTCATTGGCGGCGGCGACACCGCCTCCGACTGCGTCGGCACCTCGTTCCGCCAGGGCGCCCTGTCGGTGACCCAGCTCGACATCCGCCCGCGTCCGCCGGAGAAGGAGGACAAGCTGACGGTCTGGCCGTACTGGCCGACCAAGATGCGCACCTCCTCCAGCCAGGCGGAAGGCGCCGACCGCGAGTTCGCGGCCGCCACCCTTGCGCTCGTCGGCGAGGACGGCCACGTCACCGGCGTCAAGTGCGCCCGCGTCGACGAAAAGCGCCGGCCGATCCCGGGCAGCGAGTTCATCCTGCGCGCCGAGCTGGTGCTGGTCGCCATCGGCTTTGCCGGGCCGATGGAAGGCACCTACCTTGCCGAGCTCGGCGACAGCATCGAGCGCGACGCCCGCACCAACGTCAAGGCGAACACCCAGGACTACAAGACGTCCATCGACGGCGTCTTCGCCGCCGGCGACGTCCGCCGGGGCCAGTCGCTGGTGGTCTGGGCGATCCGCGAGGGTCGTCAGGCCGCACGGGCCATCGACCTGCATCTGACGGGCAGCTCGAACCTGCCGCGCTGACCGGAGCGATTTTGCAAGGCTTAGGGCCGTTTAGGACGGGTTTTCGCAAGATCTCGCAAGATTTTGCAAAATCGTCTCAAAAAAAGATGAGCAATATCAAAGGGAAAGGCGCCGCTTGCGGCGCCTTTCTCAATTTCTCGAGGCGGAAAACCGCACTTGTCCCCGCCCGGCCGACGCCGCAAGGCGTCCCTTATCCCCTGCCGCGAGGCAGAGCCGGGCGCTGGTTTATCCCCGTGACGGTCAGGCCGCGCGGATGCTCGACAGGAAGCCGCCGACCTGCTCGCGCAGCGCCTCGGACAGGTGGGCAAGTTCGGAACTGGCGCCGCGGATCTCGTCCGTCGCGGCCCGGGTCGAGCCGCTGGCGCGGCCGAGCGCGTCCATGCTGGAGGCGACATTCTCCGTGCTTTGCGTGGCGAACTCGACGCTCTGGCTGATCTCGCCGGTCGCCGACATCTGCTTCTGCACCGCCTGCAGGATCGTGTCGGAGATCGAGTGGATGCGCTCCACCGTGCCGGCGATGGAGCGGATCGCCCCGACCGCCTGCTCGGAGACCTGCTGCACCGCCTCGACCTGCTGCGAGATATCCTCGGTCGCCCGCGAGGTCTGCCCCGCCAAGGTCTTGACTTCATTGGCAACCACGGCAAAGCCGCGGCCCATTTCCCCGGCCCGCGCCGCCTCGATCGTGGCGTTCAGCGCCAGGAGATTTGTCTGGTCGGCGATCTGCTTGATGAGGTCGACCACCTCGCCGATGGCCCGCCCGCTCTCCGCCAGCCGGCCGACGATGGCATCGGTCGAACGCGATTCCTCCACCGCCGCCCGCGCCATTTCCGCCGCCTGCTCCATCTCCCGGCCGATCGACAGGATCGACTGGGTCATCTCGTCGGCCGCCTCCGCCGCCGTCGAGACCGAGCTGGAGGCCTGGATCGAGGAGCCCGAGGCGTCCTCCACGGCGCTCGCGGCCATGTCGACCGCCCCGTCGAGATCCTTGGTCAGATGCGCCACGCGCCCGGCCGCATCGCCGAGCCGGTGGACGACGCCGACCACCGTCTGCTCGAATTCCGCCGCCACCTGGTTCAGCGTCTCGCCGCGCTGGCGCGCCATGCGCTCCTGCTGCTCCAGCGCCTCGCGCGCGTCCTGCTCCGCCTTTTGCGAAAGCCGCACGCGGAAATCCGCCACCGAGCGGGCGATGGCGCCGATCTCGTCGCGCCGTTCCGCACCGGCCACCGTGATGTCGAAATCGCCGTTCGACAGGGCAATGAGCCCTTCCTGAAGTGCCTTCAGCGGCCGCTGCACCCCCATCGCCAGCCAGAAGGCCAGCGCCAGGAAGGCGATGCCGACGGGCGTGCAGACCAGCGCGATCTCGACCATGTTGTCGAGGATCAGCCCGTCGAGCTTGGCGGTGGCGGCGGGGCCGAGAAACTCCTGCGCCTGCACCGGGTCGCCCAGTGCCGACAGCAGCGAATGGCGGAACACGTAGAAGGCATAGCCCGTGCCGGCCATCATGATGAGCGCCGCGGTCGCGACCATGAGCAGGAAACGGCCCGTCACGGTAAGGGACAAGAAGGCGGAGCGGGAAGATGCCATGTTCGGGACCCGGACTATATTGCGAGGTCGTCAGGCTTCCCGAAAAACGTGAAAATTTAGGTAATTACGTAAATACACGGAGGGTGACGGCCCCGTGGCGGCGGCCACCGGTCAGGGCGCGGCGCTGCGGAAGTCGTCGACCCGCCCGTTCTGCGGCGCAATCGGCGTGCCTTGCACGATCAGCTGGTATTGCGGCGTGTCGACGACCGGCGCGTTCCTGGCGTTCTCGCCGCCGGCCAGCACCGTTTCAGGCGCGCCCTGACGCCCGGTCAGCACGATGAAATTGGGATCGTCCTCGACGCCCTCGAAGGCGAAGGCTCCGGACGAGCCGAGGATGCGGGCAATCGAGCGCTCGGCGAAGAAGGCGATCTTGCGCCGGCCGTGCCAGGTGAAGCCGATGCCGTCGGCCGAGCGCAGCTGCCGGCGCGTGCCTTCGACGTCCGGACCGTAGGAGGTGTAGCCACCGTTCTCGTCGAGGAAGACGTCCCACACGTCCACATAGATGGCATTCGCGGCTTCCGCGCGCTGCTTGGCGACCGTGTTGATATGGGCGAAATCGTTGCGCCGGGCGACGCCCTTGGGCGGCGGCAGGCCGACCCAGACGACCGGCGTGCGCTGCGCCCGCGCGGCTCCGATCAGATCGCCGATCCGCTGGCCGTAAAGGGCATTCCACGCCTTGCTGCGGAACGGCGCGGTGCCGGTCTCCGTCGTGATGTCGCGCACGTCGAGCGAGCCGATCAGCACCACGATGGCCGCAACGCGCCGCCCCTGGATGATGCCGCGGACCCGGTCGCCGAGCGTTGCCGCGCCTGCGCCTGCAAGGCCGGCATCGGCGATGGACAGGCTGTCGACGCGCACCGACGGCACTTCCGAATAGGTTGCCTCCAGCCCTTCCGCCAGCTCGCCGGCCAGCCCGTCACCGACCACCAGGACCACCCGCGCATCGGCCTCCTTCGGCACCTCGACGACGACCGGCCGCGCCGGCTCGCGCGAGGGCTGCAGCCGCTGGCGCGGCTCGCGCTCCTGGATGCGGGTGCGGCGCCGGCTGTTCTCGACGCCGAACAGGCGCAGCAGCGGCGACAGCGGATGGAAGTTGGAGTTGCGCGAATCTCCCGGCTGGACGATGGGCCGGCCGTTCTGCGCCAGGGCCGAAACCGGGCCGAAATCGGCCACGTTGCCGGGCCGAAGATCCGGCAGCAGCAGGCACAGGGCCGCGACCAGCGCCACCAGCGCAGCCAGCCGGAAACGGCCGCGCGCCGAAGGGCGGGCGGGCCTGTCGGGACGGCTCCCTGAGATGGACGCGAAGATCGTCATGGTCTCGATTTTAAGGCCCTTGCAGCAGGAAGGGAACAGATTCCGATTCCCAGGTCGGAATCGCCCGCCTGTCGCGATCCTTCAAGACCGCTGCAGCCGGCCTTGCCATAGCAGGCCCGCACCCACTTTTCGGAGCAGGACATGATCTTCAGATACTCGATCCTCTATGTCGACGACGTCCCGGCGACGCTCGATTTCTACGAGCGCGCCTTCGCCCTGCCGCGCGGCTTCCTGCATGACAGCGGCGACTACGGCGAGCTCGCGACCGGCGAGACGCGCCTTGCCTTTTCCTCCAAGACCCTGATGCGCCAGCTCGGCAAGTCGCCGGCCGTGGCCGATGCGAAAGCACCGGTCTTCGAGCTCGCCTTCGAGACGGAGGACGTGCCCTCGGCCCTTGAGCGGGCGCTGGCCGCCGGCGCCACGCTGGTGCAGGACGCACGCCGCGAGGAGTGGGGACAGACCACCGCTTATGTCAGCGATCCCAACGGCTATCTGGTGGAAATCTGCTCGCCGGTCCAGTTGCCGAGCGCCGGCTGACAGGCAAGCTCCAGAAGGGCGCGATCCCGGCGCAGCCGCTCCGGGCTCGCCCCGAACCAGCGGGCGAGGTCCCGCGTCATGTGTGCCTGGTCGGCAAAGCCGCACGCCGCAGCTATCTCCGCCAGCGGAGCCGCGCCGGCCAGTTGCCCGGCCGCCCTGCGTGCCCGCCCCAGCAGGCGCCAGTGGTCGGGCGGCGGCAGGCCCCGTTCGCGGAACCGCCGCTGCAGCGTGCGCGGCGACAGGCCGAGGCCGCGCGCGGCGGAGGCAAGGGTCTCGCCCGGCAAGGCGAGCAGCACGATCGCGGCGTCCACATCGTCGTGTCCGCCGTGCCGGTCGACCAGCGCATTGCCGAGGATTTCCGCCGCGCCGTCGCCAGGTCCGAGGAGGGCATCGCGGGCGATCGCCTGCAGCACCGCCGGCCCGACGGCGGCGCCCGGCCGCAGCCGGTAACCGTCGATGCGGGTTCCGGCCGCAAGACAGGCCGTCCGCGGCCCCGCGTCGAAATCGGTCAGCACCACGTGCGGCGCCTCGCCGGGCGCCCGCAGCACCAGCACGTCGCGGCAACCGTCGGGAAGGACGGGGGAGCACTCGGCCCCCTCCGCCAGATGCTGCCAGGCGAGGAAGACGGCCCCTTCCGACACCGGCTCAGCGTCCGCTGCGGATGTGCTCCAGCAGCGCCACCGAGGCGTAGCCGTCCGGGATCAGGCCGGCCGCCGTCTGATAGGCGCGGATGCCGCGCCGGGTTGCCGGGCCGACCTGCCCGTCCGCCGTGCCGACGGAAAAGCCGCGCCGGTTGAGCAGCGTCTGCAGTTCCTCCGCCTGCGGCTTCGACAGCGGCAAGGCATCGCGCTGCCACTGGCGGGCGAACGGCTCGCCGCCGCGGATCCGGTCGGCAAGATGGCCGACGGCCAGCGCATAGGCGGTGGCGTTGTTGTAGCGCTTGATGACGAAGAAGTTCTTCAGCATCAGGAAGGCGGGACCCGAGGCGCCGGCCGGCAGCACCAGCTCGGCATTGTCGGAGGGGCGCGGGAAGTTGCGGCCGCCGGGCCGGCGCACCCCGATCCGCGCCCAGTCGCCGAGCGTGCGGTCGGTATCGGCCAGCGTATAATCGAAGCCGCGCGGCAGCTCGACCTCGTAGCCCCAGGTCTTGCCGCCCTGCCAGCCGTGCTTTTTCAGATAGTTGGCGGTGGAGGCGAGCGCATCGGGAATGTTGGTCCAGATGTCGCGCCGGCCGTCGCCGTCATAGTCGGAGGCATATTGCTTCCAGCTGGAGGGCATGAACTGGGTATGGCCCATGGCGCCGGCCCAGGAGCCTTCCATCCGGTCGGGCGAAACGTGGCCGGCATCGAGGATCTGCAGCGCCGTCACCAGCTCGCGCTGCCAGAACTCGCGCCGGCGCGGCGCGGCATAGGCCAGCGTCGCCAGCGCCCGCACCACATAGTGCTTGCCCATGAAGTTGCCGTAGTTGGTCTCCATGCCCCAGATCGCCACGACCGCGTGGCGCTCGACGCCGTAGCGGCTCTCGATCACCGCCAGCTCGCGCGCATAGGTCTGCAGCATCTGGCGACCGTTCTCGACGCGCGTGTCGGAGACCGCGCTGTCCAGGTACTCCCAGATCGGCTTCACGAATTCCGACTGCCGGTTCATGAGCCGGATCGTGTCCTCGTCCGGGGTCATGCCCTGGAACGCCCGGCGATAGGTCGCCTGCGACACGCCGGCCGACCGCGCCGTCGACCAGAATCCGTCGACCCAGCGGGTAAAGCCGGCATCGGCCATCGCCGCGCCGGCCGGCAGGCATAGCGTCAGGGCAAGTCCGAGCGCGCCGGCCAGCCGCCGCGCGGTACGGGCCGGCCCCTTTGCATGGCTCTGAAGCAAAAACATCAACACTCCTGATCGTCTCCCGGTGGAACGGCCTGCTTGCGGTGTGCAGACCCGGTTCCCTCGCCCCCCGACGCCCCGGATTTCCGGACCGGACCGACAGGCCGGCCGCACCGCCCCTGTCGGCAAGTATGCCTCAGTGGCGGAATCTCAACCCCGCCTCGATCGTGTTCGAATTGTAGCTCGATCCCGCATTGCTCGAGATGAAGCGGCGGAATGTGTAACGGCCCTGCAACGCCACGTTGGACGTCAGCGCCCAGGTCAGCGCGGTGGTCGCCCGCGCTTCCTGCTCGGTCAGCACGAGGCCGGTATAGTCGCGCCAGGTGTAGCCGACGCCGACCTCGCCGCTCAGCGCATCGCTGAAGCCGTGCGCCAGCCGCAAATCGCCCGAATAGGCGACCGAGCCCGGCGTTCCGGCCAGCGAGGACGGCGCGAAGCTGGTATTGGCCAGCGCCGTCACCGTGGTCAGCCGGGTCGGCGACCAGACGAGCGAGCCGTCCACCGTCATGCCCTCCAGCCGCGCCAGGCGGGCGTCGTCCAGCGTCTCGCTGCGCCAGCCGACGGCGATATCGCCGGAGATCTTGCCGCCATTGTCGAAGGCAAGGCCCGCCCTGAGGCCATAGCCGGAGGAATCGCGGTCCTCGCACAGCGCGAGATTGTCGCAAGCGTCCATGTAGCGGCGGGCCAGCAGGCTCGCTTCGGCAAAGGGCGTCACCGTCGCGCCGGTATTGCCGTCGACGCGCAAGGTCGCGGTGAACAGCGCATTGTCGCGGTCGCGATTGGCCGCTGCCCCGCCCGCGCCCTGGTAATAGGTCGCATCCACCTCGCCGCGCAGCTCCGCGCCGACGAGACCGAGGTCCCGGCGCAGCGCCAGTCCGCCGCCGAGCGTATGGATTTCCTGGTCGCCGCCGGCCGATTCGGCCGTGCCGCGGTCCTGCATCGACAGACCGTAGCTGCCCGAAATGTCGATCTCGCTGCGCTCGCCGACTTCCAGCCGCAGCAAGGCATCGCTCGACACGTTGGGATCGGCCTCGAGCCCGCTGTCGGGATAGCCGGTATAGCTGCCGCGGAAATTGATGCCGAGGCTGTGCCGCGACCAGTCGGACTGCACCCTGAGGCTCGGCGCGATGCGATAGGTCGCGCCGCTGTCGCCATTGGCATCGCCCGCCCGGTTGTCCGACCAGCCGAGGCCGGTGAACAGTTCCGGATAGAGCAGGAAGGAGCCGACGCGCATGCCGCGCGGCTCGTCCCGCGTCGTGTCGCCGGCATAAGCGGTGTTGGCGATGCGCCCGCCGCCGGCCAGCGCCGAGCGCCTCTGCACCGCGCGCAGCCGCTCGGAAAACGGCTGGACCGGCTCGGCCCGTCCGGTGGTTGCCAGCGCCTGCGGCTCCTCGCCCGCGCCCGGGCCGATCTCGGAAATCGTGCCGCGCGTGCCGGCCCGCCCCTGCGCGGAAACGCCGTCCTCGCGGCCCAGCGGATCGACCCCGTCCTCCGCCTCGCCGTCGAGCCCGGCATCGGTGGGCGCGCCCAGCGGCGCGGAGCCGAACAGCGAACCCGAGCCGGGCGCCGAACCGGAGCCAGAGCCGAAACCGGTGTCCTGCGCCTGGACGCGCGCGGCCATGGGCAGCTGCGCGGAAAGCAGCGCCATTACGGCTAGGGCGGAAAGGGCGGTCCGTGTCATTCTCGATCCAGAAGCGACATGCGGCCGGGCTGCGGCCTACTTTGGCCACGATAATGGTCTGTTAAGGTTAACGGAGCGTTGAGCACGCCGTGGCGGCGCTTCGCCCACCGCCCTTGCGAAAGCCCCCGGCTGGGGGGTAAGACGGGCGCAACCGAACATCGACACGGCCGGATCCGCTTCATGACCGCACCCTTAGCCCTCGACGCCTCCCCCGCCAGCGCCGGCCAGGACGCCTGTGCCTCCGCCCTGCGGACGATCGAGACCGAGGCAGCGGGACTGGCGACGCTGAAGGCGGCGCTCGGCAACGGCCTGTCGGAGCCCTTCGCCCGCGCGGTTGCGACCATCGCCGCCGCGCGCGGCCGGGTGATCGTCACCGGCATCGGCAAGAGCGGCCATGTCGGCGCCAAGATCGCCGCAACGCTCGCCTCCACCGGCACGCCGGCCTCCTTCGTCCATGCGACGGAAGCCAGCCACGGCGATCTCGGCATGATCACCGACAACGACGTTGTGCTGGCGCTATCCTGGTCCGGCGAGACGCAGGAACTGGCCGCGACCATCGCCTATACGCGCCGTTTCAAGGTGCCGCTGGTCGCCATCACCTCGCGCGCCGAAAGCGCGCTGGGAACGGCCGCCGACATCGTGCTGGCGCTGCCCAAGGTCGAGGAGGCCTGCCCGCACGGCCTGGCGCCGACCACCTCCACCATCCTGCAGATGGCGACGGGCGACGCGCTGGCCATCGCGCTTCTGGAGGCGCGCGGCTTCACCGCCCAGGATTTCAAGGTCTATCACCCCGGCGGCCGCCTCGGCGCCAGCCTGCTGCATGCCCGCGACGTGATGCACGGCGGCGAGAAACTGCCGCTCGCCACCCCGGCGACGACCATGCGCGACGCCATCGTGCTGATCACCCAGAAGGGCTTCGGCGTACTCGGCATCGTCGACGAGGCCGGACAGTTGGTCGGCATCATCACCGACGGCGACCTGCGCCGGCATCTCAGCCACGATTTCCTCGACAAGACCGCCGGCGACGTCATGACCCGCGCACCGAAGACCATTCCCGGCGACATGCTGCTGGCCTCGGCGATGGAGTTCCTCAACCGGACCTCGATCACCGCCGTCTTCGTCGTCGAGGACGGCCGCCCGGTCGGCATCATCCACCTGCACGATCTGCTGCGGCACGGTGTCGCTTGAGGCATTCTTGACGCGAAGCGGCCGTCACCCTCGCGATTTTTTCCGATTACGCAGCGAATTTCCCGTCCTCCCTTTAGGGATTGATTAGCCACGCCCTGCCTATGATCGCCTCCAGGTCCGCAACCGGACCACGGGTTTGTTCGGAGAGTGGCACGGCATGGATCTCGGTTCGATCATCGGCATCGTTGCAGCATTTGTGGTCGTCCTCATCGCCATCATGCTGGGCGGCAACCTCACGCAGTTCATCGACGTCCCCTCCATCCTGATCGTCATCGGCGGCGGTTTCGCCGCGACCCTGGTGCGCTTTCCGCTGGCCGGCATCGGCGGCGCCTTCGTGGTCGGCGGCAAGGTCGCCTTCACCCACAAGAAGTCGAGCCCGCGCGACCTGATCGAGGAGATCAGCACCCTTGCCGACATCGTCCGCAAGTCCGGCCCGCTGGGCCTGGAAAATGTCGAGGTGAGCGATCCGACGCTGGCCAAGGGCGTGCAATACATCGCAGACGGCTACGAGGGCGAGTTCATCAAGGACGCCATGGAGCGCGACCGCGATCTTTACCTCGACCGGTTGCAGGAGGGGCGCAAGGTGTTCAAGGCGCTCGGCGATTCCGCCCCCGCCTTCGGCATGATCGGCACCCTGGTCGGCCTGGTGCAGATGCTCGCGACCATGGACGATCCCTCGACCATCGGTCCGTCGATGGCCATCGCGCTGCTGACGACGCTCTACGGCGCCTTGATCGCCAACGTCATCTGCCTGCCGCTGGTCGACAAGCTCGATTCGAAATTCGAGACGGAAGAGGTCAACCAGACCCTCGTCATCGACGGCATCCTGCAGATCCGCGAGAACAAGAGCCCGGCCCTGATCCGCGACATGCTGATCGCCTACCTGCCGGAAAAGGCCCGCGCCGAGTTCGCGGAAGCCGCCTGATCCACGGCACGACACCTCACGCGACGGAGACCGGCGCATCATGGCCAGAAAGAAGAACGCAGGCGGCGGCGGTGCCCCGGAATGGCTGGTCACCTTCGCCGACCTGATGTCCCTGCTCGTGTGCTTCTTCGTGCTGATCATCTCCTTCTCGATCCAGGACAAGCAGAAGCTGCAGATCGTCGCCGGCTCGATGCGCGAGGCCTTCGGCGTCAAGGAAACCTCCCGGCGCACCGGCATCATCGAGGTCGAGGGCATCCCGGTCCGCGACTACATGAAGGACATCACCCAGGTTCCCGAAGAGCTCGATTCCGACTTCTCGCAGGAGCGCCACGAGCAGCGCCGCAAGCAGGGCCCGGAAGCCAACACCCACGACGTGCGCAAGTCGGACATCGAGCATCCGCGCCAGTTCGCCACCGCCGCGGCCTCCCTGCGCCAGGCCTGGCAGGAAATGCCCGACATCACCGAGATCTCCTCCAACATCATCCTGGAGGAGACCGAGGAGGGCCTGAACATCAGCCTCGTCGACCAGGACGGCCGCTCGATGTTCCCGGAAGGCTCGAAATATCCGTACGAGCTGACCCGCCGGCTGCTGGCGAAGATGGCCCCGGTCATCGGCCGGATGCCGAACCGCATCCAGATCACCGGCCACACCACCTCGGGCGGCATCGCGATCAACCCGAGCTACACCAACTGGGAACTCTCGGCCGACCGCGCCAATGCCGCACGCCAGATTCTCACCGAATACGGCGTGCCGGCCGACCGGTTCTACGGCGTCGTCGGCAAGTCCGACAGCGAGCCGCTGTTCCCCAACGATCCCTATCTCGCCGCCAACCGCCGCATCGGCATCCTGTTGATGCGCGAGGAACCGCCGATCCCGCTCGGCCACAATCCGTAAGGGCGAGGGCCGGACGACGGCAGGAAGACGCAGCCGAACACGACGAAGGGCCGGGAATTCCCGGCCCTTTCGCGTTGTTTGCGCTTGTTTTTTTGCGGCAGGCGGTCCGGGCGCCCGTGCCGGTCAGCTCTCGAGTCAGCTCTCGACGGGCGCGACCACCAGCGTGCTGCCGTCGACCCCGACCACGCGGATGCGCGTGCCGGCCGGGCAGTCGAGCCCGCTCACCCGCCAGACGCTGTCGTCGACCCGGACCGAGCCCTGCCCGCCGGAGATCGGCGCGGCCAGCACGAATTCGCGGCCCACCATGCGCGCGCCGCGCTGGTTGAGCCCGGCCTCCTCGCCCTCGGTGCCTTGCCGGCGCATGTAGATGCGCCCCATCACGACGGCGACCACCGACAGCAATCCGAACAGCACGATCTCGAGCTGCCAGGGCATTTCGACCAGGATCGCCAGCGTGCCGACGACGATGGCCGCAAGCCCGAACCACAGGAAGAACGTGCCCGGCGCCAGAACCTCGAGGCCGAGCAGGAGCAGACCGCCGATCCACCAGATCCACGGGCCCAGCTCCATGACCAGACGCTCGATCATGCTCATCCCCGCGGCTCGCTGCCGTCACGCGAAGGCCCGCTGGTCGTGGGCACGCTGCCGCGCGTGCGCGACGACGAGCGGTCGGTGCCGAAGGCCTCCTTGGCGATCTCGGCGATGCCCGAGAGCGAGCCAAGGATGGCGGTGGTCTCGGTCGGCAGGATCAGGAGCTTCTGGTTGGGCGAACGGGCGAACTGGCCGAGCGCCTCCACATATTTGTTGGCGACGAAATAGTTGATCGCCTGCATGTCGCCGGCGGCAATCGCCTCGCTGACCATGCGGGTCGCGTTGGCCTCGGCCTCGGCGGAGCGTTCCCGCGCCTCCGCGTCGCGGAACGCGGCCTCGCGCCGGCCTTCCGCCTCCAGGATCAGCGATTGCTTCTCGCCTTCCGCCTGCAGGATCTCCGAGGCCCGCTTGCCCTCCGCTTCCAGGATCGAGGCGCGCTTTTCGCGCTCCGCCTTCATCTGCCGGCCCATCGCCTCAACGAGGTCCCGCGGCGGGTTGATGTCCTTGATCTCGATGCGGGTCATCTTGATGCCCCAGGGCGAGGCCGCCGCATCCACCACCCGCAGCAGGCGGGCGTTGATCTCGTCGCGGTTGGACAGCAGCTCGTCCAGGTCCATCGAGCCCATGACCGAGCGGATATTGGTCATGGTCAGGTTGAGGATCGCGTTTTCCAGGCCCGAGACCTCGTAGGCCGCGCGCGCCGCGTCCAGCACCTGGTAGAAGGTGACGCCGTCGGCGCTCACCGTGGCATTGTCGCGGGTGATCACTTCCTGCGTCGGGACGTCGAGCACCTGCTCCATCATGTTGATCTGATGGCCGATGCGATCCACGAAGGGAACGATGATGTTGAGGCCTGGGTTCAGCGTCTTGCGATACCGGCCGAAGCGCTCGACGGTGTAGTTGTAGCCCTGCGGCACGGTCTTGACGCCTGCCAGGACCACAAGGACCAGCAGGACGAGCAGCACCAGCACGAGGATATCGAAACCGAAAAGGCCTTCGAGCATCTTGCGTCACCTTCACCAGGGCCGCACTGCCGTGCGGCGGAACGGATTGCAGGCCGGTCGCGCGCAGCCGGACGGCCCGCCGTTACATGTACCCGGCGGGCCCCGATCTGCAAGCGCAAGCGTCATGCGATGGTGAAGAAGACCGCTGCTAACGGCGGGTCGAACGGCTCAGATCCAGCCGGACAGCTCGCGCTGCACCAGGGTCCGGATCACGTTCATGCCGTCGTCGCTGTCGTTGAGGCACGGGATATGCGCGAAATTGTCGCCGCCATTCTCGTGGAAGATCTCCCCGGCCTCGCCGGCGATTTCCTCCAGCGTTTCCAGGCAATCGGCGACGAAACCCGGGTTCATCACCGCGATGTTGCGGGTGCCGGCCTTGGCCATCGCCTCCACGGTCTTGTCCGTGTAGGGCTGCAGCCACTCCTCGGGACCGAAACGCGACTGGAAGGTGATCTTCAGCTTGTCCTCGGACCAGCCGAGCCGCTCGCGCAGCAGCCGCGTCGTCTTGTGGCAATGGCAATGATAGGGATCGCCCTTGCGGAAATAGGACTGCGGGATGCCGTGATAGGAGGCGATCACCGTCTCGGGCTCGAAATCGAGGCCGGCAAGCGTCTTCTCGATCGAACTGGCCAGCGCGTCGATATAGACCGGGTCGTCGTGATAGGGCGGCACGGTCCGCAGCGCCGGCTGCCAGCGCAGCTTCAAAAGCTCGCGGAACACCACGTCGTTCACGGTCGCCGTGGTCGAGGCCGAATATTGCGGATAGAGCGGGAAGACCAGCAGGCGGTCGCAGCCCTCTTCGCGCAGCTTCGCCAGCTTGTCCGGGATCGAGGGCTGACCGTAGCGCATCGCCCAGTCGACCACGATGCGCTCGTCGACGCCGGCCATGGCGGCGGCGAGCTTGTCCGACTGGGAGCGGGTGATCGTGCGCAGCGGCGATTCGTCGAGCTCCCGGTTCCAGATCTCGTCGTAGGCCTTGCCGGATTTCTTCGGCCGCGTGTTGAGGACGATGCCGAAGAGGATCGGATACCACAGCGCCTTCGGCCACTCGATCACGCGCTTGTCCGTCAGGAACTCCTTCAGATAGCGGCGCATGGAGCGGAAGTCGGTGCCGTCGGGCGTGCCGAGATTGACGACGAGAACGCCGATCTTGCCCGCCTTGACGCCGGGATGGCCGGCCGGCAGCTGCACCTTGCCCATCTCGCGACGTCTCGTTTCCCGCTCGCTGTCGTCCATCACGCTCATGCTGTCCATCTCGTTCCCGATCACATTCCGGTCCGGCTGAGCGGCACATAAGGCGCAGAAGCCGGATGGTCTATATCCTAGTTGTTTGTACGCAGGCCCTGCCCGGAAGGTTCATCCGCAAGCGCGACAGGCTGACGCAGGCAAACAATCGCTCCAGCCCTACGTCCGCGTTAACGGTCCTTTCAAAACAGATCGTCAAAATTGTCGATACTACCAAGGCTCGGCCATGGCTCCCGGTTGCGGGAGGTGCCTGCAAGCCGTCTACCGGGAAGAGATGCCGTGAAGAACGAGAAGGTCCTTCTCATCGAGGACAGCGCATTCACGCGCCGGCTGTTGCGCGGCATGCTGAAGGATCTCGGTTTCCAGGCCGTCACCGAAGCCTCCGATGGCCTGGAGGCCGAAAAACTCCTGAAACTGCACCGTTTCGATGCCATGCTGATCGACTGGCGCATGCCGCGGCAGGACGGCGCCGAGTTCCTGGCACGGCTGCGCGCGCACGACAATCCGGTCACCGCCGCGACGCCGGCGATCATCATCAGCGCCCATGTCGACCTGGCGCTGCTGCAGAAGGCGGCAACGCTCGGCGCCCAGTCGGTGGTCGTGAAGCCGTTTTCGCTGCAGGTCCTCAAGTCGCATATCGACGCCGCCCTCGCCCGGCCGATCGACCGCGCGGTGCCCGACGCCAGATCCGGCGCCCGGCCGGCGGCGCAACCCGAGCCCGTTGCCGTTCCCGAGCCGGGGCCTGCCCCGGAAGACGACGCCTACGAAGTCGTCTTCCTCTAGAACCGGGCTAGGCCAGCCAAGTCAGGCCCGTTCACTCGCCGCGATAGCGCTCGGCGACGCGGAACCAGAACTCGACGATGGTGTGCAGCACCTCGCTCATGCCGGCCAGGCTGTCGGCCTTGGTGACGACGGCATTGGCGCCTGCCGCGTAGGCGCGGCGGATGGTCACCGGATCGTCGGCGGTGGTGAAGACGCAGACCGGCACCGCGCTGAGCCGGGCATGCTGGCGCAGCTTGGCCAGAAACTCGGTTCCCGTCATCACCGGCAGGTTGAGATCGAGCAGAATGAGATCCGGCGCGGGAGACCCGGCCGCGACCGCCCGGTTGAGATGGTCGAGCGCCTCGGCACCGTCCGAGGCGACTTCGAGACGCACCGGCACGCTGGAGGCCCTCAGCGACTGGCGGATGATGGTCACGTCGTCCGGATCGTCCTCGACCAGCAACACGAAAGCGCTGTCGGCAGCCTTCTCCGCTTCATCCTGCATGGTATCGCTCGTCCGCACCTGAGGCCGTCCGTCGGCCATCGCCATCGGGTCCCGTGCAACCGGGGTCCCCTTGCATAGGCCAGGGCGTTGCAACTGCGCAAGGGGCGAGGACGACGGCGCCACCTGGAGAGGCGGTCGCCGAAGGGCCTTCAGGCCTCGTAGTTGCGCTCGTCGGCGATCACCTTGCCGTCGTTCGGCAGGGCACCGGGCAGCACGCGCTCGACCTGGCCGGAGAGCTTGGTCACCTCCCGCAAGGTGGCGGAAATCGCCTGGTCGAGCCCGTCGCCATGGGCCTCGGCCTCATAGGCAAGGCGCATGACATCCTGCTCCGCCTGGCGCTCGACGATGAGCCGGGCACGGGTGATTTCCGGGTGCCGGCCGAGCAGTTCGGAAATCTGCTTGGGGTCGACGAACATGCCCTTGATCTTGGTGCGCTGGTCGGCCCGGCCCATCCAGCCCTTGAGCCGCATGTTGGTGCGACCGCACGGCGAGCGCCCCGGCAGCACGGCGGACAGGTCGCCCGTGCCGAAGCGGATGAGCGGATAGGCGCGGTTGAAGTTGGTGACCACGACCTCGCCGACCTCGCCCTCCGGCACCGGCACGCCGGAGCCCGGTCGGACGATCTCGACGATGACATCCTCGTTGACGATCATGCCCTGGTCGGCCGCCGCCTCGTAGGCGATGACGCCGGCATCGGCGGTCGCATAGGCCTGCAGCACCTCGATGCCGCGCTCGCGATACTCCGCCCGCAGGCTGGGGAACAGCGCGCCGCCGGAGACCAGCCCCCGCCGCAGCGAGGAGGCGTCGCGGCCGAGCTCGGCCGCCTTGTCGAGCAGGATCTTCAGGTAGTCGGGCGTGCCGGCATAGCCGGTCGGGCGCAGGGTGGCGATCGCCTCGACCTGCATCTCCGTATTGCCGACGCCGGCGGGAAACACCGCACAGCCGAGCGCCCGCGCGCCGTGATCGAGAATGAAGCCGCCCGGCGTCAGGTGATAGGACAGCGCGTTGTGGACGATGTCGCCGGCGCGGAAGCCGGCGGCGAAGAAGGCGCGCGCAGCCGACCAGGGATCGACCTCGCCGCCCTGCGGTTCCCAGATCGGGCCGGGCGACATGAAGATCCGCCCCATGGCGGACAGCGGTGCCGTCGCGAAGCCGCCGAAGGGCGGGGTCTGCGCCTGCGCTGCCATCAGGTCCGGCTTGCGCAGCACCGGCAGGCGGGCGAGCGCTGCCCGGTCGGCGAGCGAGGCCGGGTCGCATCCCTCGAGGTGGCGGGCCCAGCCGGGCGCCTTCGCCATCGCATCGGCCACATGGCCGGGAAGCCGCGCGAAGAGGTCGGCGTCCCGTTCGCCCGGTTCGCGGGTCTCCAGGGTGTCGAAATGCTCTGCGCTCATGACGCGCTCCTCGTGAACTCTGGGCTGGGCGAAAGGATGGACCTTCCGCGTCTCCGCCGCCGGGTTCCCTGCCCTGCGCCGGCCTGCTGCTGTGGCTGGACGCTGTGCCGGCTCAGGCGAGCCAGCGCTTGCGGCGCTTGTAGTGCTTCACATTCCGGAACGACTTGCGCCCCTCGCCGCCGACGCCGAGGTAGAATTCCTTGACGTCCTCGTTCTCGCGCAGCGCCTTGGCGGCGCCGTCCAGCACGATGCGTCCCGACTCCATGATGTAGCCGTAGGTGGCGTAGCGCAGGGCGACGTTGGTGTTCTGCTCCGCAAGCAGGAAGGACACGCCCTCCTTCTCGTTGAGCTCCTTTACGATCTCGAAGATCTCCTCGACCAACTGCGGGGCAAGGCCCATCGACGGCTCGTCGAGCAGGATCATGTTCGGCTTGCTCATCAACGCGCGGCCGATGGCGCACATCTGCTGCTCGCCGCCCGAAGTATAGCCGGCCTGGCTGCCGCGTCGCTCGCGCAGGCGCGGGAAATAGGCATAGACCTTCTCGAGGCTGGCCTTGACGGCTGCATCGCCGTCGCGCCGGGTGAAGGCGCCGGTCAGAAGGTTCTCCTCGATGGTCAGGTGGCCGAAGCAATGGCGGCCTTCCATGACCTGGATGCAGCCGCGGCGCACCAGGTCGCTCGGCGACAGCGACTGCACCTGCTCGCCCTTGAAGACGATGTTTCCCTTGGTCACGTCGCCGCGCTCGGCCTGCAGAAGGTTCGACACCGCCTTCAGCGTCGTGGTCTTGCCGGCGCCGTTGGCGCCCAGCAGGGCGACGATGCCGCCTTCCGGCACGGTCAGCGAAACGCCCTTCAGCACCAGGATGACGTGGTTGTAGATCACCTCGATGTTGTTCACCGCGAGGATGGTCGAAGCGGACGTCTCGGTCTGCCGTGCATTGGCGTCCATGTCAGTCTTCCGGCGCTGGGCGTTGGGCGGGCCGGCCCGGGCGGATGAGGCGCGGGCCGGCGGGTCTGGTGCCGGTCCGCAGCCGTGCCGCGGACCGGAGTTTTCTCGAAGGCTGCCTGGCTCAGTTGGCCGGGCAGGCGTCCGCGCGGGTCGGCCACGGGGCGTTCGACGTCGCGTAGTCCTTCGAGGCCTGCATCAGGATCGGCGTGACCTCTTCGGTCATCGGCGAGAACCAGTCGGTCGCCGGGATCCACTTCTCGCCATCCCATTCCTGGATGAACAGCGGATGGTGACCGGAGTGATTGGCGCAGGTGATCTCGATCGGCGCGATCATGCCCTTCAGGCCGATGGCCTCCAGGCGTGCCTCGTCGATCTTCAGGTTCTCCAGGCCGACGCGCATGTCCTCGGCGTTGATCACCTTCTTTCCGGTCATTTCCTGGGCGATGCGGATCGCTTCGACCATGTACACCGCATTGACGACGCCGCGGTTGTAGAGGTTCTCGCCCACCGTGCTTGCCGGGGTATGCGACTTGCCCGTATCCACGACCAGCTTCTTGATGTCCTGCAGCGCCGGATAGTCGGCACCGACATTGTTGAAGCTGACGGACTTGTAGCCCTTCGCACCCGTGCCGCCGGCCCGTGCGTCCTCGTCGCCGCCGGCCCACCACACGCCGATGAACTTCGACATGTCGAAGCGGTTCTTCACCGCTTCCTTGATGGCGGTCGGGTTCATGGCGCCCCAGCCCCACATCACGACATAGTCGGGACGGTCGCGGCGGATGGACAGCCACTGCGAGGAC
Organism: Stappia indica; assembly: GCF_009789575.1. NCBI lineage: Bacteria > Pseudomonadati > Pseudomonadota > Alphaproteobacteria > Hyphomicrobiales > Stappiaceae > Stappia > Stappia indica. The sequence goes on from NZ_CP046908.1 coordinate 2,243,167, forward strand.
TGGTTCTGCATCTCCTTGCCCGGGACCGGGTACTGCAGCACCTCGAAGCCGTACTTCTGGGCAAGGTTCTCCAGCAGCGGGATCGGCTCGCGGCCGTAGCCGGCATCAAGGAAGATGTAGCCGATCTTCTTGCCCTTGAGGCCTTCCATGCCCCCTTCCTGGTCGCCGATATACTTGACGATCGCAGACAGGCCGTCCCAGTACGTGTCCGGCGGATTGAACACCCAGGGGAAGGTGTTGCCGTCGGCCGCCGCCGACAGGCCGTAGGCCATCGACAGGACCGGGATCTTGTCCACCGACGACTTGGGGATCACCTGCAGGGTAATGCCCGTCGACCACGGATTGAACACCAGCGTGTTCTTCGCCTTGGCCTGCTCGTAGCACTCCACGCCCTTCTGCGTGTCGTAGCCGGTCTCGCACTCGTCGAAGGCGATCTTGACGCCGTTCACGCCGCCGTCGCGCTCGTTGATCATCGCCAGGTAGTCGGACATGCCGTTGGCGATGTGGATGCCCGAGCCGGCATAGGGGCCGGTCCGGTAGGTCGGCAGCTGGATGTAGACGGAGTCCTCGGCGAGAGCCGGGGCGGCAAAGGACGCCGCCAGGCCCACCAGGACCGATCCCGCCAGGAGAGTTCTCATTCGCATGTCTTTCCTCCCGTTCGTGCCCCTTGTGGGGCCTTGCCAATGGAGCCTCGCCATTTGGACCGGGTCCGGCTCGCGCCCCGATGGCATGCTTGAGGGTGGCCCCCTCCTGCGCGGATCCTCCCCGATCACGCGTAAGGGAACGGCCAGACCCTGAGCTTCTCCTTGCCGATCGCCCACAGCCGGGCCAGCCCGTGCGGTTCGACGATCAGGAAGAAGATGATGAGCGCGCCGATGACCATCTGCGCGACCTGGAAAACCGTCTCTGCGGCGACATCGACGCCCAGAGCCGGCAGGCCGACGCGCAGCAGGATCGGCAGGATCCAGATGAACGCCGCGCCGAAGAACGATCCCACCAGCGAGCCGAGGCCGCCGATGATCGCCATGAACAGCACCTGGAACGACAGGGTGATCGAGAACACCGCCGGCTCGGAGGCGCCGAGATAGAAGAACACGAACATCGCGCCGGCGACGCCGCACACATAGGACGACACGGCGAAGGCCGAGAGCTTGGCGATGAGCGGGCGCACGCCCATGAGCTCCGCAGCGATGTCCATGTCGCGGATCATCATCCACTGCCGGCCGATGCGGCCACGGATCACGTTCTTGATGAGCAGGGTCATCACCACGACGATGGCCAGGACCACGTAGTAGCGGGCCGTGCCGCTGGCCGCCGGGCCGGTGATCAGCGTCCCGAAGACCTCGCGCCCGGGCACCTCGATCGCGCCGGACGAATTGTAGTTGTACAGCCACGGGATGCGGATGAAGCACCACTCGAGGAAGAACTGCGCGGCGAGCGTCGTCACGGCAAGGTACAGGCCCTTGATGCGCAGCGACGGCAGGCCGAAGACCACGCCCGCGGCCGCGGCGAAGACGCCCGACAGCAGGATGTGGACGATGACGTTCACCTCCGGGAAGATCGTCACCAGCTTGTAGCAGCTGTAGGCGCCCACCCCCATGAAGGCGCCGGTGCCCAGCGACAGCTGGCCGGCATAGCCCGTCAGGATGTTGAGGCCGATCGTGGCGAGCGCCAGGACCAGGAACGGAATGGCGACGGCCGAGAGCGTGAATTCGCTCGCCACCAGCGGCAACAGGAGGGCGACCACGATAATGACGGCAATGCCGATACGGTCCTGGCGGATCGGGAAGATCTGCTGGTCGGCGGCATAGGTCGTCTTGTACTGGCCGGCTTCACGATAGAACATGGCTGGCTCCTCAAATCCGCTCGATGATCTTTTCGCCGAACAGGCCCTGCGGACGGAACAGCAGGAAGATCAGCGCGATGACATAGGCAAGCCAGCTTTCGATACCGCCTCCCACGAGGCCGCCCCAGTAGATCTCGCCGACCTTCTCGCCGATACCGATGATCAGCCCGCCGATGATGGCGCCCGGGATGGAGGTGAAGCCGCCGAGGATCAGCACCGGCAGCGCCTTCAGCGCCACGATCTCCAGCGCGAAGGACACGTCCGAGCGCGCACCCCACATGATGCCGGTGGCCAGCGCGACGATGCCGGCGGCGAACCAGACGATCGCCCAGATCTGGTTGAGCGAGATGCCCACCGACAGGGCCGCCGTGTGGTCGTCGGCGACCGCGCGCAGGGCGCGGCCGATGCGGGTGCGGTTGAAGAACACTGCAAGGCCGCCGACCATCAGCAGCGCGATGACCGCCGCCGCGATGTCGATATGCTGCAATATCACGAGCCCGCGCTCGCCCATCTCGAAAGCCGTCGATCCCGTGGGCAGTCCGAGTTCGGAGGTGATCATCTGCTTCGGCTCGCCGCCGAAGATCACCTCGCCGAAGCCGATCAGGAAATAGGTCATGCCGATGGTCGCCATCAGCAGGATGATGTCCGGCTGGCCGACCAGCGGCCGCATGACGAATTTCTCGATGCACACGGCGAGGATCGCCATGATGCCGATTGCCAGGATCAGGGCGAGCCAGGCCGGCACCCCCTTCTCGTGCAGGCCGACCAGCGACAGGCCGGCGAACACGACCATGATGCCTTGCGCGAAGTTGAAGACACCCGACGCCTTGTAGATCAGCACGAAACCGAGCGCGATCAGGGCGTAGAGCACGCCGGCGACGAAACCTTCCCAGACCACCTGGATCAGGAAGTCCGGTGCGTCGACCATCTGCACGAAGGGGTCGATGAGGATGTTGTAGAGCATGTCCATTAGTGCGGGACCCCGAGATACGCGTCGATCACATCCTGGTTCGACTGCACCTCCTCAGGAGGCCCGTCGGCGATCTTGCGACCGTAGTCGAGCACGACGACGCGGTCGGACAGGTCCATGACCACGCCCATGTCGTGCTCGATCAGCGCAATCGTCGTGCCGAACTGCTGATTCACGTCGAGGATGAAGCGGCTCATGTCCTCCTTCTCCTCCAGGTTCATGCCCGCCATCGGCTCGTCGAGCAGCAGGAGCTCCGGCTCCATGGCAAGGGCCCGGGCCAGCTCCACCCGCTTCTGCAGGCCGTAGGGAAGGCGGCCGACCGGCGTCTTGCGGATCGCCTGGATCTCGAGGAAGTCGATGATTTCCTCGACCTTGCGGCGATGCTCGATCTCCTCGTTCAGCGCCGGCCCCCAGTGCAGGCACTGCCAGAAGAAGTTCTTGTTCATCTTCAGGCCGCGGCCGGTCATGATGTTGTCGAGCGTGGTCATGCCCTTGAACAGCGCCACGTTCTGGAACGTGCGGGCGATGCCGTGGCTCGCCGCCTCATAGGGCTTCATCTTCCGCCGGACCTGGCCGCGCCAGGTGATCGTCCCCTCCTGGGGATGGTAGAAGCCGTTGATGACGTTGAGCATCGACGTCTTGCCGGCGCCGTTCGGCCCGATGATCGCCCTCACCTCGCCCTTGAGGATGTCGAAGGAGATGTTGGTGATCGCCTTCACGCCGCCGAAGGACAACGAGACGTTGTCGACGCGCAGAAGGACTTCGCCCTTGGTCAGGCCGGAATGTCCGGCCATGCCGGCGGGATCGACAAAGGCGTTCATTCTGCCGCCTCCCTGAGGCCGCTGCCTGCGGCCGGATAGGTCTGCATGTCGCGGATCTCGACGGTCGCCTCGATCGCGCCCTTGCGGCCGTCCTCGAAGGTGACCTCGGTGCGCACATGCTTGTTGGTGGAACCGTCGTAGAGCGCCTCGATCAGCGGGGCGTAACGGTCGGCGATGAAGGAGCGCCGGACCTTCTGCGTGCGCGTCAGCTCGCCGTCGTCGGCGTCCAGCTCCTTGTGCAGCACCAGGAAGCGCTTGATCTGCGCCCCCGCCATCATCGGCTCGTTGGCCAGGTCGCGGTTCACCTCGTCGACATGGCTGCGGATCATCTCGTAGACCTGCGGATGCGCTGCCAGTTCCTGGTAGGAGGCGTAGTTGACGTTGTTGCGCTCGGCCCAGGACCCGACGGAGGTCAGGTCGATATTGACGAAGACGCCGCAGAAGTCGCGCCCGTCGCCGAAGGCCACGACCTCTTTCACGTTGGGATAGAACTTCAGCTTGTTCTCGATGTATTTCGGCGCGAACAGCGAGCCATCGGTGAGCTTGCCGACGTCCTTGGCACGGTCGATGATCTTGAGATGGCCGTTGTCGGCGATGAAGCCCGCGTCGCCCGTCAGCACCCAGCCATCCTCGGTCTTGGTGGTGCGGGTCGCCTCGTCGTTCTTGTAATAGCCGACGAAGACGCCCGGCGAGCGATAGAGCACCTCGCCGTTCTCGGCGATCTTGATCTCGACGTCCGGCGCCGGCATGCCGACCGTGTCGCCGAAGATCTCGCCGTCCGGCTGCATCGTGATGTAGACGCTGGCCTCGGTCTGGCCGTAGAGCTGCTTCAGGTTGAGGCCGAGCGAGCGGTAGAAGCGGAAGATCTCCGGGCCGATCGCCTCGCCGGCCGTGTAGCCAACGCGCAGCCGGGTGAAACCCATCTGGTTCTTCAAGGGGCCGTAGACCATGAATTCGCCGAGCTGGTAGAGCAGCCGGTCGACCAGCGACACCTTCTCGCCGTTGAGGATCGGCTCACCGACCCGGCGCGCCAACGCCATGAAGCTGTCGAACATCTTCTTCTTGAGCCGCCCGGCATCCTCCATGCGGACCATGATGAGGGTCAAAAGGCCCTCGAAGACGCGCGGCGGAGCGAAGAAGTAGGTCGGGGCGATCTCGCGCCGGTCGGACAGGACCGTGTCGAGGTTTTCCGGGCAGTTGACGCAGTATCCGGCCAGATAGGCCTGGGCCAGCGAGAACACGTGGTCGCCGATCCAGGCCATCGGCAGGTAGGCGATGGTCTCCTCGGTCTCGTTCAGCTTGTCGAAGGCATTGCCGTTGCGCGCCGAGATGACGAGATTGTCGAAGGACAGCATCACGCCCTTCGGCCGGCCGGTGGTGCCGGACGTGTAGAGCATGACCGCAAGGTCGGCGCCCTTGGCCGCGGCGATGCCCTCGAGCCAGGCCTTTTCGCGGGCGCCGTCGGCGGCGAGCGCGGCGCGGCCGTTCACCTGCAGCTGCTCGAAGGAATGAAGCCGGGTGTGGTCGTAGTCGCGCAGGCCCCGCGTATCGTCGTAGACGATATGCTCGAGCTTGGGCAGCTGCTCCGACATGGACAGGAGCTTGTCGACCTGCTCCTGGTCCTCGACGCAGGCGAAGCGGACCTCCGCATGCTCCAGGACATAGGCCATCTCTTCGGCGACCGAGTCCGAATAGAGCGGGACGGGCACGCCGCCGAGCGACTGCGCCGCGACCATCGACCAGTAGAGCCGCGGACGGTTGGCGCCGATGATGGCGATCCTGTCTCCGGGCTTGAAGCCGGCGTCCTGAAGACCGATCGAAAAGGAGCGGATTTCCTCCAGCACCTGCGACCAGGTCCAAGTCTGCCAGATTCCGAGATCCTTCTCGCGCATGGACGGCCGGTCGGCGAAGACACGGGCATTGCGCAGAAGAATCTTCGGAAAGGTGTCCTCGTCGAGGCGCTCGACGACGGGCGACCCTGCCATGCGTTTCTTCCCCTCTGGACGCCCCGTTTTCGGGGTCGTTCGTTTCAGCGTTGCCGGGACACGAATGGCCCCTGCGGCGACAACCCCTTCTCTCTTGTCGGAGACTCGGCACGGGTTGACGCGGATTTCCGCTTAAAGGCAACGCTAGGGCCCCAGCGTTGCGCCAGTATGTGCCAATTGCAACGAATTGTTTCAAAGACCGGGGAGCCGACTATCGACGAGAGACGATATCGACAGCCGCGAAGGGCCGGCTAAACTCGCCCCATGACACGCCGCGACCTGTATCGCGAGCGGCTCGACCTGTTGCAGGCGGCGCTCGACCACATCAACCAGGGGTTCTCCGTCTTCGACGCGGACCTGCGCCTTGTTGCATGGAACCGGCAGCTGTTCTCCATGCTCGAGTTTCCCTGGCATCTCGCCCGGCGCGGCACGCATCTCTCCGCCTTCCTGGAGGTGAATGCGGCGCGCGGCGAATACGGTCCGGGCGATGTCAGCGACATCGTCGCGCGCCGGGTCGAGCGGGCGAAGCTGTTCGAGCCGCACACCTTCGAGCGGGTACGCCCCGACGGGCAGGTGGTGATGGTGACCGGCGCGCCGCTTCCCGAAGGCGGCTTCGTCACGACCTATACCGACATCACCCGCGAGCGGCAGCACCAGGCCTCGCTGGAGCGCACCGTCGCCGAGCGGACCCACCAGCTGCGCCAGAGCGAGGATTGGCTGCGGCTGGTCACCGAGAACATCCCCGCGCTCGTCGCCTATATCAGCCCCGGCCCGATCTACCGCTTCGCCAACCGCCGCTATGCCAAGTGGTTCGACCAGACGGTGGAATCCATCGCCGGCCGTCACGTCGGCGACGTGCTCGGCCCCGACCTCTATGCCCGGCTCGGGCCGCATATCGAAAAGGCGTTCCAGGGCCAGGCGGTCTCCTACGAATATTCGCGCACCCGCCCCAACGGCGTGATCGCGCATATGCGCTCCACCCTCATCCCCGACCGCACGCTGGACGGGCGCGTGCTCGGCTGCTTCGTGCTATCGCTGGATGCGACCGAGCAGAAGCGCAGCGAGGCGGCCCTGGCCCAGGCCCAGCGCATGGAGGCGGTCGGCCAGTTGACCGGCGGGCTCGCCCACGACTTCAACAACCTGCTGACGATCATCATCGGCAACGTGCTGGCGCTGCGACGCAAGGTGGACATTCCGGCAATGCCCGACCTTGCCACGCATCTCGATCCCATTCACCAGGCCGCCCAGCGCGGCGCCGACCTGACCCGGCGCCTGCTCGCCTTCGCGCGGGGCGATGCCTCCGACGTGCGCCCCATGCGGCTTGCCCCGCTCACCGCGAATGTGGAAGGGCTACTCGCCGGCTCCCTGCCGAAATCGGTCGAGCTCGCGCTCGACCTTGCCGCCTGCGATGCCATCGTGCGCGTCGATCCGGCCGAGTTCGAGAACGCGCTGGTCAACCTGGTGCTCAATGCCCGCGACGCCATGCCCTCCGGCGGCACCATCGCGATCTCGCTCACCTGCTCCGATCTCACCCGGGCCGAGGCCGACAGGTTCGGCGTCGCGCCCGGACCGCATGCGCTGCTCGAAGTGCGCGACAACGGCGAGGGGATGAGCGAGGAAGTGCGCCGGCAGGCTTTCGACCCGTTCTTTTCGACCAAGCCCTTCGGAACGGGGAGCGGCCTCGGCCTGCCGACCGTCTATGGCTGCGTGCGGCGCAGCGGCGGCGGCATCCTGATCGACAGCACCCCGGGCGCCGGCACCGTCATCCGCCTCGCCTTCCCGATGATCGATGCAGAGCCCGGCCCGCAGGACAGCGCGGAGGGCGAACCGGCCGCCAACGGCAACGGCGAACTGGTGCTGGTGGTCGATGACGATACCGACGTCGCCGACGTGGTCCGCGACCAGCTCTGCGCCCTCGGCTATTCGGTGCTGGTGACCGGCAGCACGGACGACGCGCTTGACCTCGTCCGCGACGTCGAGGACATCCGGGCCGTGCTCAGCGACATCGTCATGCCGGGCCAGACCAACGGCATCGCGCTTGTTGCCGAGCTAAGAAAACGGCGGCCGGGTCTTCCGGTCGCGCTGATGACCGGTTACCGTCAGGGCCCGACGCGGGAGGCTCAGGCCCCGGACTGCCCGGTGCTGCCGAAACCCTTTTCCAGCCGCCTGCTTGCCCGGACCATGAACGAGATACTTGCTTCATGAACCACCCCGACCCGATCCAGGGAAGAGACGCTGCCGCCGGCACGGACCCGCTCGTCTTCATCATCGAGGATGAGGCGGAGATCCGGGCCCTGCTTGCGGACACGCTCTCCACCTATCGGTTTCGCACGGAGGTCTTCGCGACCGCCGACACGGCCCTGGTCGCTATCGGCCAGCGCATGCCGGCCGCGATCATCCTCGACCTCGGCCTGCCCGACATGGACGGGATGGAGATGATCAACCGCGTACGGGCGCGGGGCCCCGTGCCGATCCTCGTGCTGTCCGCCCGCGCCCATGCTTCCGACAGGATCATGGGGCTGGAATTCGGCGCCGACGACTATGTGGTGAAACCGTTCGACCCGCGCGAGATCGTGGCGCGGGTGCGCTCCTTGCTGCGCCGCGCCGCACCGGCGACGGCAGCGGGCAGCAGCGAGAGCGGCGAGCGGGTGCCGCGGGAATTCGCGCGTTTCGAGAACTGGCGGTTCGAGCCGCAAAGCCACCGCCTCGTTGATCCGGACGGCGAGGAGACCTTCCTGTCCACCGGCGAGGCGGCAATCCTGACAGCGCTGCTGAAGGCCCCCCGCCGGGTGCTCAGCCGCGACTACCTGCTGGAACATGGCGGGCGCGACGACACGCTCGACCGGGCGATCGACGTGCGCATCTCGCGCATCCGCAAGAAGCTGACCCGGCCCGACACGCCCACCCTCATTCGCACCGTCTACGGTTCGGGCTACATGCTGACCGCACAGGTGGACTGGGTCTCCGGATAGGGACGGGTCACACTCCTCAGTGACAGTGATAAGGCTGGGACCCAGCGTGGCAACACTGCCCACGCGGGCTGTCCTTGCGACATCCGCCGCCATGGGCGCTGGCGCTGACCGTCGCAAACGCAACAGCCGTCAGAATACACCCCAGAAAATATATCGTCTTCATTTCAAAAACTCCTTATTTCAACAACTCGCAATCTATACATAATGCAAGATTTATTCAATTTTATTAGATGCAACCAAGCGCAACCATAAGATTAATTAGAAAATATAGAGACGATCTTGCAACGCAGAAGCACAACATCTGAAACACGTGAAAGCGAAGTGATATCAGACTGTTGGACTCACGCTGCGGAAGGCTGGCCGAAAGCTGGCGCAACGAAGGCACAACCGGAAACGAACACGGCCGCCAGGAGGCGGCCGTGAACTGAAGATTTTTCTGGCGACACGCAAAGATCCGCTGCGGAAGCGCTGCCTACTCCGCTGCCAGCCGGGCGCTGCGCCCCTCGCGGAAGGCGGCCAGCAGATCGGGCAGCCGCGCCTCGGCCTCGTGCATCGAGGCTTCCCGCACCGGCCCGAAGCCGCGGATCGAGCGCGGGAAGGCAAGCAGCGCCTGGGCCGCCGCGACGTTGCCGGCGTCCAGCGAACCTGCCACCTCGTCGACGATCCGCTCGTACTCGTCGCGCAACCGCCGCTCGCGCCGCCGTTCCTGCGTACGCCCGAACAGATCGAGCGCACCGCCGCGCAGGCCCTTCATGCGGGCGAGCAGGCGGAAGGCCGGCATCATCCAGGGGCCGAAGCGACGCTTGGCCGGACGCCCGGTCCGCTTGTCGGTGCGCGACAGCAGCGGCGGCGCCAGATGGAACTCCAGCTTCTGGAAGCTCTCGAAGGTCTCCGACAGCTGCCGCTTGAAGCCGTCTCCGGTGAACAGGCGGGCGACCTCGTACTCGTCCTTGATCGCCATCAGGCGGAAGAGCTCGCGCGCCGCCGTCTCGCGGATCTCCTCGCCGGGCGCGCCGAGACCACTCGCCGCCTGCGACAGGCGCGCGACACGTTCGCGGTAGCGCGCCGCATAGGCAGCATTCTGATAGTCGGTGAGGAAAGCGGCGCGGCGCTCGACCATCTCCTCGACGCTTTCCGACAGGCGCCGGTGCTCGAGCTGGTCGGGACGGGATTTCACCGCCCGAACCACCGCATCCGGATCGACCGCGGCCACCCGGCCCCAGGCAAAGGCGGACAGGTTCATCTCCACCGACACCTTGTTGAGGCGGATCGCCTCTTCCAGTGCCTCGCGGGTCAGCGGCAGGGCGCCGAGCTGCCAGCCGAAACCGAGCAGGAACATGTTGGCTGCGATGGCATCGCCGAACAGCTCGGTGGCAAGCTCGGTCGCGTCGATGAAGCGGGCGCGATCGCGTCCCGCCGCCTCGCTGAGCGCCGCCACCAGCCGCCGGCCGGGCAGGCTGAAGTCCGGATTGCGGGCAAAGTCGCCCGGCAGGGTCTCGTGGGTGTTGATCACGGCGAAGCTGCGGCCCGGCGTCATCGCCGACAGGATCTTGGCCGATCCGGCGACGACGATATCGCAGCCAAGCACCAGATCCGCCGAGCCGGGACCGACACGGATCGCCGAGATTTCCTCGGGCCGCGGCGCCAGCTTGAGATGGCTGATCACCGCCCCGCCCTTCTGGGCAAGGCCGGCCATGTCGATGATGCCGCAGCCGAGCCCGTCGAGATGAGCGGCCATGCCGATCACCGCACCGATGGTGACGACGCCGGTGCCGCCGACGCCGGTAATCATCACCGAATGGGTGCCGGTAAGCGGCGCAATCGGCGGCTCGGCGACCTTGGGCGCTGCCGGCGGCATCACCGCGCGGCCCTTCAGCACGCCCCCGCGCACGCTGACGAAGGACGGGCAGAAGCCCTTCACGCAGGAGAAGTCCTTGTTGCAGGACGACTGGTCGATGGTCCGCTTGCGGCCCCACTCGGTCTCCACCGGCTGAATGGCGACGCAGTTGGACTGGACGCCGCAATCGCCGCAGCCCTCGCAGACCAGCTCGTTGACCACGACCCGCTCGTCCGGATCGGGAAAGAGGCCGCGCTTGCGCCGGCGCCGCTTCTCGGCGGCGCAGGTCTGGTCGTAGATCAGGACCGTGAGCCCCGGCTCGCCGGCCAGTTCCCGCTCCACCTCGATCAGATCGTCGCGGTGATGGATCGCGGTCCCGGACGGCCAGGCAGTCGCCGGCGGGTACTTGCCCGGCTCGTCGGTGACGATGACGACCCGCCGTGCCCCTTCGGCCGCCACCTGCCGGGCGATCTCGTCGACGCGCAGGCCCCCGTCATGGGCCTGGCCGCCGGTCATCGCCACCGCATCGTTGTAGAGGATCTTGTAGGTGATGTTGACGCCGGCCGCCTTGGCCGCGCGGATCGCCAGGGCACCGGAATGGTTGTAGGTGCCGTCGCCGAGATTCTGGAAGACGTGACCGGTGCGCGAGAAATGCGCTTCGCCCACCCAGTTGGCGCCCTCGCCGCCCATCTGCGTGTAGCCTTCGGTGTTCCGGTCCATCCACTGGACCATGTAATGGCAGCCGATGCCGGCATAGGCACGGCTGCCTTCGGGAACACGGGTCGAGGAATTGTGCGGGCAACCGGCGCAGAAATACGGGCTGCGCACGGCAACGTCCCGCGTCGCGGCAAGGCGCAGGGCGCGCTCCTCGAGATCCGCAAGGCGGGCGGAGAGCGCATCGGAGGCGCGGCGCCGCGCCACCCGTCGGCCGATCTCGCGGGCGATCTGGATCGGCTCCAGCGCGCCGGGCGCGCGGAACAGCACGGCGCCCTCCTCGTCCGCCTTGCCGATCACCGACGGGGCGTCGGTCATGCCGTAGAGGATTTCCTTGACCTGCGGCTCGATCAGGCCGCGCTTTTCCTCCACCACGATCAGAAGCTCGAGGCCTTGCGCGAAATCGCGCAACCGGCCCGGCGACAGCGGCCAGGGGCAGCCGATCTTCAGGAAGGCAACGCCGAGATCGGCCGCCGCCACCTCGTCGATGCCGAGCAGGTCGAGCGCCTCCAGCACGTCGAGATAGCTCTTGCCGGTAGAAACAATGCCGACCACCGGCCGGCGGCCGCCCGACAGCACCACCTTGTCCAGCGGATTGGCCGCGATGAACGCCCTGGCCGCCGGCAGCTTGACCTCGTGCAGGCGCGCCTCCTGCACCAGCGGATGGTCGGACGGGCGAATGTGCACACCGTCCGGCGGGAAGGGGAAGTCGGGAAGCACCGGCAGGACCCGGTCGAGCCGCCCGTCGATGGTCGCGGTCGATTCGACATTGTCCTTGACCAGCTTGAGGCCCGCCCAGATGCCGGCGTAGCGCGACAGGGCCCAGCCGTAGAGGCCGAAGTCGAGGATTTCCTGCGCGCCGGCCGGATTGAGGATCGGCATCATCGCATCCACAAGCGCAAATTCCGACTGATGCGCCGTGGTGGAGCTCTCGCAGGTGTGATCGTCGCCCATCAGCGCCAGGACGCCGCCATGGCGCGAGGTGCCGGCGAGATTGGCATGGCGGAAGGCATCGCCCGACCGGTCGACACCTGGCCCCTTGCCGTACCAGATGCCGAAGACGCCGTCGTATTTGCCCTCGCCGCGCATTTCCGCCTGCTGGGTGCCCCAGAGCGCGGTGGCGGCGAGATCCTCGTTGATCGCCGGCGAGAACACCACGTCCTGCGGCGCAAGCAGCCGCGCAGCCTTCTGGAACTGCTGGTCGAGCGCGCCGAGCGGCGAGCCGCGATAGCCGGTGACATAGCCGCCGGTATTGAGCCCGGCGCGACGGTCCCGCTCCTTCTGCATCAGCACAAGGCGGATCAGCGCCTGGGTGCCGGAGATGAAGATGCGTTCCCTCGCAAGGTCGAACTTGTCGTCGAGCGAGACCGTATTGCGTGCCATGTGAACTCCCTCCCTGCGAACGCTTGCGCATGCGCCCGCTTCGCCAAGGTTCTGTCCCAACCCCCGGCGTCGTCAAATGAAATCCGCCCCTTCCGCAAGGTGAGATTGCACCTGCCGCGGTCGGACGGGGTCGCAAGGCCGCAGCCGGCAGGCATCGGCAGGCTCGGTTGCCGCTACGTCCGGATGAACGGCCGGCTGCCCACCAGCCCCGAAACGATTTTGCCTGCAACCGGCGCAGCATTGCTTTTGCATCGGCCGCAAAGCTGCTAAGCAAACGCCCATCGTCATATGGGGAAGCGGGCTGAAATGGCGAATACGCCAGCATCCCGCGGGGGAACACCGGAGAGGGTCCGTGATGAAACTCGAGAACGCGCGCCGCCAAACGCGCGACTGGGAGTGAGCCCGTGCGCGCGCTCGCCCTGATCGTCCGCATCATCAGCGGTATCAACGCACTGGTCGGGAACGTGTTTTCCTGGCTGTCGCTGGCCATCGTCGCCGTCTGCTTCACCGTCGTGGTGCAGCGCTATGTCTTCTCGATCAGCTATGTCTGGATGCAGGATCTCTACGTCTGGCTGAACGGCGCCATGTTCACCGCCGTCGCGGGATTCGCGCTGTTGCGCAACGACCACGTCCGCGTCGACATTTTCTACCGGCCCGCCAGCATCCGCCGCAAGGCGATGGTGGACCTGATCGGCGTCTTCCTGTTCCTGCTGCCCTTCACCTATGTGGTGATCAATTTCGGCTGGAGCTTCGTCGCCCGTTCCTGGCGCCTGCACGAGGCGTCGGCGAATGTCGGCGGCATGCCGGGCCTGTTCATCCTGAAGTCCTTCATCATCGCCTTCGCCGTGCTGCTCGCCCTGCAGGGCATCGCCATGGCCGCTCGCGCCGTATTGGCGCTGGCGGACCGGGAAGACCTTCTGCCGCCGTGCCTGCGCTACGAAAGCGTTGCCGTATCCACTGGGGAGGCTGAGGCCTGATGGATCCCGTTCTTCTCGGCGAGCTCCTGTCGGGGCTCATGTTCTTCGGCATCATCGGCTTCCTGCTGCTCGGCTTCCCGGTGGCGTTCACGCTCTCCGGCGTGTCGCTGCTGTTCGGTCTCGTCGGCATGTGGCTCGGCGTCTTCGATCCGTCCAATCTCGGCAGCCTGGCCAACCGCTATATCGGCTACATGACCAACGAGGTCCTGGTCGCCGTGCCGCTGTTCATCTTCATGGGCGTCATGCTGGAGCGCTCGAAGATCGCCGAGCAGTTGCTGCTGACCATGGGCAAGCTGTTCGGCAACCTGCGCGGCGGCCTCGGCATGTCGGTGATCGTGGTGGGCGCGCTGCTCGCCGCCTCCACCGGCGTCGTCGGTGCCACGGTCGTGACGATGGGCCTGATCTCGCTGCCGGCGATGCTGCGCGCCAATTACGATCCGCGCCTTGCCACAGGCGTCATCTGCGCCTCCGGCACGCTCGGCCAGATCATCCCGCCTTCGACGGTGCTGATCTTCATGGGCGACATGCTGTCGGGCATCAACGCCCAGGTGCAGATGTCGAAGGGCAACTTCGCCCCCACCCCCGTGTCGGTCGGCGACCTGTTCGCCGGTGCGCTGCTGCCGGGCCTGCTGCTGGTCGGCCTTTATCTCGCCTGGACGATCTTCAAGGCGATCGTCGACCCTGAATCCTGCCCGGCAACGCCCGTCCCGCCGGAGGAGAAGGCTCATCTCTTACGCGAGGTGCTGACCGCCCTGCTGCCGCCGCTGCTGCTGATCCTCGCCGTTCTCGGCTCGATCCTCGGCGGCATCGCGACACCGACGGAAGCGGCTTCCGTGGGCGCGGTCGGCGCGCTGGTGCTCGCCGCCCTGCGCTGGCGCCTGTCCTTCTCGATCCTGCGGGAAACCGCGATCGCGACGGCCACCATCACCTGCATGGTGTTCATCATCCTGTTCGGCGCGGCCGTGTTCTCCATCGTCTTCCGCCTGATGGGCGGCGACAATCTGGTGCACGAGTTCCTGTCGAACCTGCCCGGCGGCACGCTGATGGCCGTTGCCGTGGTGATGTTCATCATGTTCCTGCTGGGCTTCATCCTCGACACGTTCGAGATCATCTTCATCGTGATCCCGATCACCGCGCCGATCCTGCTGGCGCTGGACGTCGATCCGGTCTGGCTCGGCATCATCGTCGGCGTGAACCTGCAGACCTCGTTCCTGACCCCGCCCTTCGGCTTCGCGCTGTTCTACCTGCGAGGCGTGGCACCGCACTCGGTGTCGACGGCGATGATCTACAAGGGCGTGCTGCCCTTCGTCTGCCTGCAGGTCGTTGCCATCGCGATCCTGTTCATCTTCCCGGAGATCGCGACCTGGCTGCCCAAGGCGATCTACAACTGAAGGCCCGGTCGCCGCGCGCATCCCCGCGCGGCGACCTCTTTCCCATGCGGACGGCAGTCTGGCGAACAGCAAAAAACCCCGGCCTTGCGGCCGGGGTTTTCTCGTTTCAGGCTTTTGCAAAGCCCCAGATGCTCCGGCCGGGCCGCCCGAAGGCAACCCGGCCGGCCTGTTGCATCAGATCTTGAAGTAGGCCTTGCGCGCCTCGATGAAGGCACCGTCGGTGCCTTCGGTGCGGGTACGCAGGATGTTGAGCGACTCGATGAAGCTCTCCGTCGTCTTCTTGACGAGAGCATCGTCGGACTCACGCAGGCTGGTCAGGATCTCGATCGCAGCCTTGGCGCCGGCTTCCATGATGTCGTCCGGGAACTGGCGGACATTGACGCCATGCTCTTCGACGAGGGTCTTCAGAGCGCGCGGGTCGTTGGCGTAGAAGTCCGAGGCGACCTGGTCGTACTCGGCCTGGCAGACGTCGCGGACGATCGCCTGCAGGTCGGCCGGCAGGGCCTGGTACTTGGACTTGTTGACGACCAGCTCGGTGGCGAGGCCCGGCTCCACGAAGCTCGGGAAGTAGTAGTTCTTCGCCACCTGGTAGAAGCCGAGGGCCAGATCGTTGTAAGGGCCGACGAACTCGGCCGCGTCCAGCGTGCCCGACTGCAGGGCCTGGAAGATCTCGCCGCCGGCCATGTTGGTGACGGTGGCGCCGAGCTTCTCCCACACGCGGCCGCCGAGGCCCGGGGTGCGGAAGCGCAGGCCCTTTACGGACTCAAGGCTCGTCAGCTCGTTGCGGAACCAGCCGCCCGCCTGGGTGCCGGTGTCGCCGGACAGGAAGCCCTGTACGCCGAACTGGTCGTAGATCTCGTCCCAGAGCTCCTGGCCGCCCATGAAGCGGACCCAGGCCGTGAGCTCGCGCGAGGTCATGCCGTAGGGCACGCCCGTGAAGAACGACAGGGCCGGGCTCTTGTTCTGCCAGTAATAGGCGGCACCGTGGCTCATCTCGGCCGAGCCGTCGATGACCGCGTCGAGCGACTGGAGCGGCGGAACCAGCTCGCCGGCCGAATAGACCTGGATGGTCAGGCGGCCGCCGGACGCGGCGGTGATGCGATCGGCCAGACGCTGCGCGCCGACACCCAGGCCCGGGAAGTTCTTCGGCCAGGTGGTGACCATGCGCCAGGTCTGGTTGCCCTGCGCGATGGCCGGAGCGGCGAGCGTCGCGGCACCGGCGCCAACGCCGGCAAGGCCGGCCTTCTTGATGAATGAACGGCGATCCATGCAGTCCCTCCCTTGGGATTTTGTCGAGATGTCGGTTCCCTCGCCCGATCTCCCGAACTCGTGTCGGCAACCGGGGTTGCCAGACGTTGCCAAGTGCCCTTCTCCTAAAGGCACTTTGACAGCGATATAAACCGCATATGCCTTTGGGACACAAGGCCGGCCGGTGCAACTGCGCGAATTTTCACCATGGCCTGCAAGCACCTGGCAAGGCGTGGCCGGAAGGTCGGCAAGCCCCGGCCGGGAGGCGGCCGACCGGGGCGAGGGACGGCGCGGGCGATGGTGGACAACCGCGCGCCTTGCGCTAATCTCGCGAAGCATGATCCGCGACCCGTTGCGGTCTCCCACAGGGCTTGCGGTCGCCCCCATGCGACCAGACCGATCCGCAGCCCCTTTTCGGAGCCTTTCAGGAGCCCACATGTCCGCCCCCGTTGTTCTCGTCAGCTGCGACGTGAAGGAACTCGACGGCTATGCCTGGCATGCCGCCCCTTCGACCTACCTGGAGGCGCTGGTTCAGGGCGCCGGTGCCATGCCGCTACTGCTGCCCTCCCTGGGCCCCGCAATCGACCTGGACGCGGTGCTCGACCGCGTCGACGGCGTGCTGCTGACCGGCTCCCGCTCCAACGTGCACCCGACGCTTTACGGCGCCGAGGCCTTTGAGAAGGACGGCCCGTTCGACAACCGCCGCGACACGACCACGCTGCCGCTGATCCGCCGCGCCATCGCCCGCGCCCTGCCGGTCTTCGCCATCTGCCGCGGGTTGCAGGAGCTGAACGTCGCGCTCGGCGGCACATTGGTCAGCGAAGTGCAGGAGATGGACGGGCGCCGCGACCACCGCGCCCCGGAAGCCGACAGCCAGGACGCCCGCTTCGCCCTCGCCCACCATGTCGAGATCGTGCCCGGCGGCAAGCTGGCCGCTGTTCTCGGCGATGCGCGCATCGATGTGAACTCCCTGCACCGCCAGGCGATCGGCCGGCTGGCGCCAGGCCTTACCGTCGAGGCCACCGCCGACGACGGCACCATCGAGGCGGTCTCCATCG
This sequence comes from Stappia indica, assembly GCF_009789575.1. NCBI lineage: Bacteria > Pseudomonadati > Pseudomonadota > Alphaproteobacteria > Hyphomicrobiales > Stappiaceae > Stappia > Stappia indica. Next base: position 2,260,369 of record NZ_CP046908.1, read on the forward strand.
ACGGCGCCGCTTCTTTCGCGCTCGCCACCCAGTGGCATCCGGAATACTGGGTCGGCAGCGATGCGGCCTCCTCGCGCCTGTTCGCCGCCTTCGGCGCGGCCCTGCGGGAGAACCGAGGCGCCCGGCAGGCGGCCGAATAACGACATCGACCAGCGCGAAAAACACACAAGAAAGGCCCATCACGATGACAGGCGGCAACGGCCACCACGGCCACCACCATCACCACGGCGATCACGATCACGATCATCATCATGACCACGATCACGGTTCGCATCTGTCGCAGACCGACGCCCGGGTGCGTGCGCTGGAATCCATCCTGGTCGAGAAGGGCTATGTCGATCCGGCCGCGCTCGACGTGCTGATCGAGACCTACGAGACGCAGGTCGGCCCGCACAATGGCGCCCGTGTCGTGGCCAAGGCCTGGAGCGATCCGCAGTTCCACGACTGGCTGATGCGCGATGCGACGGCCGCCATCCATTCGCTCGGCTATATCGGCCGTCAGGGCGAGCACATGGTCGCGGTAACGAACACGCCGGACGAACACAACATGGTCGTCTGCACCCTGTGCTCCTGCTACCCGTGGCCGGTGCTCGGCCTGCCGCCGGTCTGGTACAAGTCCGCCCCCTACCGCGCCAAGGCGGTGCGCGACCCGCGCGGCGTGCTGGCGGATTTCGGCGTCACCCTGCCGGACGGCAAGGAGATCCGCGTCTGGGATTCCACCGCCGAGATCCGCTATCTGGTGCTGCCGGAGCGCCCCGCAGGCACCGACGGCTGGAGCGAGGAGGATCTTGCGCGCCTCGTCACACGCGACAGCATGATCGGCACCGGCCTCGCGCTGACGCCGGCCGAGCTGAAGGAGCAGGACGCATGAACGGGGCACAGGATCTCGGGGGCATGATGGGTTTCGGCGCCGTGGTGCCGGAACCGGTAAAGCCGCTGTTCCATGCGGACTGGGAGCCGCGCGCCTTCGCGCTGACGCTGGCGATGGGCGCGACGGGCGAATGGAACATCGACATGTCCCGCCGCGCCCGGGAAAGCATGGAGCCCGGCCGCTACCTGACGTCGAGCTACTATCAGATCTGGCTGTCGGCACTGGAAAGCCTGCTCGCCGAACGCGATCTCGTCGGGCCCGACGAGATCGCCGCCGGGCACAGCCTGCACCAGTCCCGGCCGGTGAAGCGGGTTCTCGCCGCCGGCGACGTCGCCGCCGTTCTGGCTCGTGGCGGACCCAGCGATCGCAAAAGCGATGTGCCTGCCGGCTTTGCCGTCGGCGACCGGGTCCGGGCGCGCAACATGCATCCGACCGGCCACACCCGCATCCCGCGCTACTGCCGCGGGCGCACGGGCGTGATCGAGGCCGTGCACGGCGTCCACGTCTTTCCCGATGCGAGTGCGGCCGGGGAGGGGGAGCAGCCGACCTGGCTTTACGGCGTCGTCTTCGACGGACCCGAACTGTGGGGCGAAGGCACCGATCCTTCGCTCAAGGTGCGCATCGATCTGTGGGAGCCCTATCTTGAAGCCCTCTGACCCCGCAGGCGCGCCGACGCCGCTGCCGCCGCTCGAGAACCTGCCGCAACATGACGGCGAGCCGGTGTTCCGCGCGCCCTGGGAGGCGCGAGCCTTCGCTCTGGCCGTGGAACTCAACGGACGCGGCGTCTTCACCTGGACCGAGTGGGCGGAAACCCTGTCGCAGGCGATCCGCGATGCCCAGTCGCGCGGCGATCCCGATTGCGGCGACAGCTACTACGAACACTGGCTGGTGGCGCTGGAGACCATGATCACGCGCAAGGCGCTGACCTCGGTCGATCGGATCGACGCGAGGCAGGACGCCTGGATGCGGGCCGCGGCAGCCACTCCGCATGGCGAGCCGATCGAGCTCGGCCGCGATGGGACGCCGGTTCCGCCGGCCTGAGCCGCCCGTCCCTCGGTAATATTTGCAGTATCTCTTGCAAAGCCATCTGGACTGGGTCAGGAGTGGCCACGGGATCGGCAATTTTGCCGATCTCATACAACCGACCACAACCTGAGCGCTTCCCTCGGACAGCGCGCCGGCCTAGTGTGCGACCATGACCCAGGACAAGCCCCTGAGCGGCATGCTGCTCATGACCGGTTTCTGCATTCTCGCCCCGCTCGGCGATGCCATCGCCAAGATCCTCGGCGAGACGGTGCCGCTCAGCCAGTTGCTGCTGGTGCGCTTCGCGCTGCAGGCAGCCCTGCTGGTCCCGGTCGTGTGGCTCGTCCGGGGCAACCTGCGCATGCCGATGCGGCTGCTGCATCTCACTGTCCTGCGCACCATCCTGCACATCCTCGGCATCGCCGCGATGTTCGCCTCGCTGCGCTTCCTGCCGCTGGCCGACGCCATTGCCATCGCCTTCGTGATGCCGTTCCTGATGTTGCTGCTCGGCCGTTTCGTGCTGGGCGAGGAAGTCGGGCCCTACCGGCTGATGGCCTGCATCGTCGGCTTCGCCGGCACCTTGCTGGTGATCCAGCCGAATTATGCCGCCGTCGGGGCCCCTGCCCTGCTGCCGCTCGGCGTCGCCGTCGCCTTCGCCCTGTTCATGATGGTCACCCGCAGCATCGCCAAGGCGACCGACCCGATCCGCCTGCAGGCGGTCAGCGGCCTGATCGCCACCGCCATTCTGGGCAGCGCCTGGCTAGTCTTTTCGAGCGCGGGTCTGCCCGGCCTGAACTTCGTTGCGCTGGACGGGGGAGAGATGTGGTTGCTGGCGGCGATCGGCGTGCTGGGAACCCTGTCGCATCTGCTGATGACCTGGTCCTTGCGGCTGGCTCCCGCAGCGACGCTGGCGCCGATGCAATATCTGGAACTGCCCTTCGCGACGCTGATCGGCCTTGTGATCTTTGCGGACCTGCCCGACACGCTCGCCTCGTTCGGCATCCTGCTGACGATCGGCTCCGGCCTTTATGTCATTCATCGCGAGCAGGTGGCTGCCCGTCGCCAGACAGGCACTGCGGCGCCTGCGGGAAGCAAGGCCTGAACGGCCGTCAGACGGCCCCGCCCCAGCCCAGCGCCGCGACCAGAAGCGACGTGCCCAGCAGGAAGACGACAAGCGCGGCAAAGCCCTCGATGCCGGCGTGAAGGCGCGCCGCAGCACGGCCGCCGACGCTGCGCAGCGCGACGTCCTTGGCAACCACGGCCAGCACCGCCAGCACCGAGACCGTCAACCCGGTGCCGACCGCCATGGCGAAGGTCGCAGCAACACCCGCCAGCGCCAGCCCCTGCGAGATGGCGAAGACCAGCACCACAAGCGCACCCGTGCAAGGCCGCAGGCCGATGGCGAGAATGACCGACCAGGCACGCGTCAGGGAGAACTCCCCTGTCAGCATCGACGGCGGCGGCGCATGCACATGGCCGCAACTGCCGCAAACCTCGCCCGCCTCGTGGGCGTGGTCATGGTGGTGCGCATGATCGTGGTCGTGATGGTGATGCACATGACCATGACCATGACCATGATCGTGGTGATGATGATCGTGATCGTCGGAGTGATCATGCGTGCAGGCTGCCACTGCCTGCGCACCGAGCGCAACGGGACGGCGCGGCGTCAGCATCGGCTTCAGGATCTTGCGCCAGACCAGATAGGCGCCGAGCAGGGCAACCGCTGCATAGGAGCCGATCTCGAACCAGCGGGTGGTCTCCGTGATGGCGATCGACGTCATCCGCAGCAGCACGGATGCAATGCCGATCACCGCCACCGCCGTCACCGCCTGGGCAAAGGCGGAGGCGAAGGACAGGGCAATGCCGCGGCGCAGGGTCTCGCCGTTCGCAAGCACGTAGGAGGAAATCACCGCCTTGCCGTGGCCCGGGCCGGCAGCATGGAAGACGCCATAGAGAAACGACAGGCCCATCAGCCACCAGCCGGCGCTGCCGTCCTCCTTCATCGCCTTGATCGCGGTCGTCAGCGAGGCATAGAAGGCCTTCTGCTGCTGGGCCATCCAACCGAAGAAGCCGGAAAAGATCCCGCCGGGCGCGACGGACGGCTCGACCAGGCCGACACCGAAAGGAGAGGGCGCGGCGAGCGCTGGCATGGCGACAGCAACGACAAGACAGGCAAACGCCAGAAAAACGGCAAGCCGGGACGGGAGGCGAAGGCCAGGACGGATCATCGGATGCCTCATCGGCAGGGCCTCACTTGCAGCCGATCCTTGCGGAATTCGACAGGGTCTCGGTGATCTGCACCAGGTCGGGTGGCAGTTCCCGCTCGCTCTGCGGGATCGCGGCGAGCGTGGTCGCGGTCTGCGGATCCAGCGGCGGCGGCGGCGTGAAGTCGAGCGTGCAGGTCTTGGGCGCGTCCACCATCGCGAACGGCGTATCCTGCGTCATCTCGAAGGCGACGAAATAGTTCGGATCGAAGACGTCGAGTTCCACGTTGGAGGCGTCCATGACCCTCGCCTCGCGCAGCGGCAGCGTGAAGAACAGGGTCAGCCGGCCACCATAGAAGTCGAGCCAGTATTCGCTCGGCGGTTCGAAGGCGATATCCGCGCCGTCCTGATGCAGGAAGGTGAAGAAGTCGTACTCGGCGAGCGACTCCACATTGACCTGCGCCAGCGGCTGCAGTTCCTCGCGGGACAGTTCGCCGTCGCCGTTTTCGTCGAGGCCCTGCACGGCGAAGGCGGTAAACGCCTCGTCGAAGCTCCACACATGACGCACCGCCGACAGGCGCCCCGCCTCGTCGAAGACCACCTCCGCGCGCGACTCCACGAAGACATGCGGATGGGCATTGGCCGCACCGGCAAGGCCGGCCGCCAGGGCGGCGGCAATCAGTCCGGTCTTCCACATGCAGAAAATCACTCCCACGTTCGAATCCGTGTCGCCGATATTGGCAAACTTCACGGCAACAGCAAGGCAGATGGCCTGAACGCACCGAGGCCGGCTGCATATGCCGCAGCCGCGCCAGCCGGCGAGGAATGACTATTTTAGAAAGATTATTTTCCCGGTTTTTTGCAAAGGATAGGATTATTTTTTGAGAAAAATCGAATGATAGCGAAGAGATAAAACCAAAATTCCTGAACCAGCGACTATATTTTTCTTACTCAGAGATGAGCGATGTCACGAGGACCTCCGCATCACCGCGGCGCTCCCTTTGCGGCATCCGTTGCACGCTGCCCCGACCGGGGAGGAGGAGACCCGTCATGAATGCCCCAGTGATCGGCCGCAAGCTTCAGTCGGTGGAGGACGGCATGTTCGATCATCCGGAATTCCGCGGCCACGAGCAGGTCGTCTTCGGCCACGACCGCGCAAGCGGCCTGTTTACCATCATCGCTGTCCACGACACGCGCCTGGGTCCAGCCCTTGGCGGCTGCCGCATGTGGGCCTACGCGAGCAGCGCCGAGGCGCTGACCGACGCGCTGCGCCTGTCGCGCGGCATGACCTACAAGAATGCCCTCGCCGGGCTCGATCTCGGCGGCGGCAAGGCCGTGATCATCGGCGACGCGCCCAGCGCCAAGACGCCGGACCTGCTCGCCGCGTTCGGGGCACAGGTCGACAGGCTGGGCGGAACCTACATCACCGCCGAGGATGTCGGCATCAGCGCCCCCGACATGGAGATCGTCGCCACCCGCACCCAGCATGTGCGCGGCACGCGCGCCACGGGCCTTGGCGACCCATCGCCCTACACCGCGCTCGGCGTCTTCTGCGGCATCCGTGCAGCACTCCGCCACCGCTTCGGTTCCGACAGCCTGGAGGGGCGCAGGGTCTGCGTCCAGGGCCTAGGCCATGTCGGCATGGATCTCGCCGGACAGTTGCACCGCGCGGGCGCACGCCTCGTGCTCGCCGACATCCACAAGCCTTCCCTGGAAGACGCCGTCGTCCGCTTCGGTGCCGAGGCGGTTGAGGCCGATCACGCCCATGCAGCCGATGTCGACGTCTTCGCGCCTTGCGCCCTTGGCGCCGGGCTCAACGACGACACGATCCCGCAGATCCGGGCCGGCATCGTCGCGGGTGCGGCCAACAACCAGCTCGCCGAGGAACGCCATGACGAAGCCCTGCGCGAACGCGGCATCCTCTACGCGCCGGACTATGCCATCAATGCCGGCGGCGTGATTTCCATCGCGCTGGCGACGCCGGGCGGCGACGACACCTTGGTACGGAGCAAGGTCGAGGCCATCGACGAGACGCTGACCCGCATCTTCGAGCGGGCCGAACGCCTGTCCCTGCCGACGCAGAAAGTGGCCGATACGCTGGCGGAGGAACGGCTGGCCGCCGCTTGAACGGTCAAAACGGATCGGGAGGCAGGCGCGGGATCAGCAGACCTCGCCCTGCCGCCGCCGCTCGGCGAACCATTCGCTGAGGAAATCGACGAAGGCACGCACCTTGCCCGACAGGTGACGCCGGTGCGGGTATACGACATAGATCGCCTGCCCTTCGGGGTGAAAGCCTTCGAGCAGCGGCTCGAGCCGCCCATCCGCCAGATCGCGGTAGACGAAGATATAGGGGATGCGCAGGAACCCGAGACCGGCGACGGCTGCTGCACGTGCCGCCTCGGCGCTGTTCACCTCCACACGGCCCTTCACCGGCACGCTGATCCGGTTGCCGTCGACCTGGAACTGCCAGTTGTTCCGGAAGCGATAATTGTTGTCGATGATGCAGGGCAGGCTCGCCAGGTCCTGCGGATGCTGCGGCCGCCCAAAGCGCGCGATTGCCTCCGGCGATGCGCAGACCACGCCGCGAAACGGCGCCAGCTTGCGGGCGATCAGACTGGAGTCGGTCAGTTCCGCCACGCGGATCGCCGCATCGAACCCCTCCTCGACCAGATCGACGAACCGGTCCTCCAATCGCAGGTCCACGGAAATCTGCGGCTCGGCGGCCAGGAACGCCATGATCGCCGGATTCAGGAAATCGTCGCCCATCGAACGCGGGGCGGAGATCCGCAAGGTGCCGCGCGCTTCCTGGTGGGTGTTCTGGATCGAAGCCTTGAGGTCGTCGATGCGGGTGAGGATGTCGCTTGCCTCCTTGTAGAAGGCATGGCCGACCTCGGTCATCGAGATCTGGCGGGTGGTGCGGTTGAGAAGCCGGGCGCCGAGCTCGTCCTCCAGTTCGCCGACATATTTCGAGACCAGCGCCTTGGAGCGGCCCAGCTCGCGTGCTGCGGCCGAAAATCCGCCGGCATCGACCACCTTAAGGAAGCAGCGCATCCGGCTGAGCGTGTCCATGCCGTCCCCCTTGTGCCCAGTCTGCCGCCGAAGCGGCTCAGGCGTCCCGTCGCCGGCGCAGCCGCCGCGTCGCCCTGCCGAAAAGCCCGGCTCCGAACAGCACCGTCAGGAAGCCGCCGGCAGCCGTGACCGCCCCTTCCATCGTCGCCGGCACCGCCGGCTCGAAGTCCTCGAAAGCGCGGCTGGCGATCTGCGGATCGAGATCGCGCACCATCACGGCGAGCCGGCCGAAGGAGCCGGCATCACGGAAGGCCTCCTGCTGCCGTTGAAGGCTTGCAAGGCGATCGAGCGCACGCTGCGCCCGCTCGCCCTGGGCCGCGACCAGCCGGTCGGTCGAGTCCTCCAGCCGGTCGATGGCTTCGCCAGGCGTCAGGCCATGGGCGGCGGCATCGGCGCGGAACTCCTCGACCACTTGGGTGAGCGCATCGATGGCCCCGCCGAGCCGCTGGCGATACTGCTGGGCGAATTCCGGGAGCTGGGACGTAGTGACGCCGCCGAGCAGCGCAACTGCCAGTGCCATGGTGCGAGCGATCATGGTCGTCCCTTCCCTTCCAGCGGGCTAGAGCGAGACGAGGCCCGCCTCGCCGGCTTCGGTGCCGAAGGCCAGCTGCGTGCCCTCCTCGTTCCAGGCGAGCGCACTGGCCGCCCCCTCGCCCGGACGCCTGAGCAATACCTCTTCGCCGTCCGAGAAGCGCGCCATCAGCACCAGTCCGTCCTGGTAGCCGATAGCCACGACCTCCTCGTGCGGATGGCAGGCGACACGCGTGACGATCTGGTCGCCGCGGGCACCAAGCTGCAGCGGCTGCTGTCCCATCGGCCCGCTCTTTCCGAAGAACGGCCACACGATGGCGGCATTGGCACCGGAAGTCGCAAGATAGCGCCCCTTCGCCGACCAGCTCATCGAGCGGATCTTGCCGGGATACCCGGTCATCCGCATGTCCTGTCCGTCGGACAGCCGCCAGCCATGCAGCGCGTTCTCCTGCATGGTCGTCACCAGATACTTGCCGTCCGGCGAGAATGTGACGTCCTTGTGCGCGCCCTTCCAGTCGAGCTGCTGGGGCGCTGCCGCCGTGTTGACGAATTGCAGCGTCGCGCCGTCGTACCGGGCGATCGCCAGCCGCAATCCCTTCGGAGCAAAGGCAAGCCCGCCGACGGCGCGGGGTTGCGAGAAGTCCTTCACGGTGCCGTCGGCCTGGCGAACAAAGGCGCTGCGCCCGGCGCCATAGGCGACCGCGCGCTGCGGACCGGCCGCGAGCATGTCGATCCACTTGCGCGGCATCTCGGCAAGCGTCTCGACGGTGCCGTCGGCGCCAAGGCACCGCACCGTCCCGTCATCGCCGCCGGACAGCAGCGCATCGCCCTCCAGCGTGCGGCAGGCGACGAGCAGCCCGCCGTCATGGACGGGGATGCGGCGCTCGCCCGCATCGGTGAGAAGAAGAACGGCACCGTCGCCGGAGGCAAAGGCCGGCTGCCCCCGGAGGAAGGCAGCCGCCACGACGAAACCGCCCGGATCGAGCGGAGCGACAGAGACCATCCCGCTCAGGCCTCGCACGCCTTGAACGCGACTTCGAGCGCATCGAAATCGAGCTCGCGGCCGATCACCACCAGGCGGCTGGTGCGGGCTTCCCCGTCCTTCCACTCACGCTGGTGGTCGCCCTCCAGGATCATGTGAACGCCCTGCACCACATAGCGCTGCGGATCGTCCTTGAAGGCGATGATGCCCTTGAGCCGCAGGATGTTCGGCCCGTTGACCTGGGTCATGTCGCCGATCCAGCGGAAGAAGACCTGCGGGTCGAGTTCGCCCGCCGTCATAGACACGCTCTTCACCGAATGCGGTGCGTCATGGTCGTGATGATGGTGGTGATCATGTCCGTGATCATGGTCATGATGGTGATGGTCATGGCCGTGATGGTCGTGGTCGTGGCCGCAGTCCGGCCCGCATTCGTGCGTGTGCTCGGCCTCTTCCAGGAAATGCGGATCGAGCGACAGGATCCGCTCCAGGTCGAAGGCGCCGCGGTTCAGCACCTCGTCCAGCGGAACCGCGCAGCGCTCGCTGCGGATCCGCTTGGCATAGGGATTGATCGACTGGATGCGAGTCTCGACGGCCTTCAGCTCGTCGGCGGTCACCAGGTCGGTCTTGTTGAGCAGGATCACGTCGGCGAAGGCGATCTGGTCCTCGGCCTCGTCCGTGTCCGCCAGCCGCTGCAGCACGTGGCGGCAGTCGACGACGGCAACGACCGCATCGAGCTTGGCCTTCGACCGCACGTCCTCGTCCATGAAGAAGGTCTGCGCGACCGGGGCCGGATCGGCAACGCCCGTGGTCTCGACCACGATGGCGTCGAAGCTGCCCTTGCGCTTCATCAGGTTCTCGACGGTGCGGATCAGGTCACCGCGAACGGTGCAACAGATGCAGCCGTTGTTCATCTCGAAGATTTCCTCGTCGGATTCGACGAGCAGGTCGTTGTCGATACCGATCTCGCCGAACTCGTTGACGATCACCGCATAGCGGGTGCCGTGGTTCTCGCTGAGAATGCGGTTGAGCAGCGTCGTCTTGCCGGCGCCGAGATAGCCCGTCAGCACGGTAACGGGGATCTTGCTGTCCTGGGATAGGGTCATGGCCTTGCCTGTATCTGACTTAGGCGCGGGCCCGGCGAGGATCGCCTGCCGCGCTTTCCCGTGAATATGGGGTGCGTTACCCATCGCAGTACCGAATTTTCCGCGCCTTGGCAAAATGTGGCGCGCGAGACGGGGCCCGAGCCTTAGAGCAGGAACGGAAAGCCGCCCTCGAGCTTCAAGAGCGCGATCTTGGTCTCACTGCCCCCTTCCCCCGAATACCCGCCGAGACCGCCGGCCGACAGCACCCGGTGACAGGGAATGATCACCGGGATCGGGTTGGCGCCGCACGCCTGCCCCACCGGCTGGCCAAAGGTGGAGAGCCGGGCCGCAAGGTCGCCATAAGTGCGCGTCTCGCCATAGGGAATGGCCAGCAACTCGCGAAACACCGACTGCTGGAATTCGTTGCCGGCCGGCGCCAGAGGCAAGTCGAAGCGCGTCAGGTCGCCGGCGAAATAGCGCCGCAACTGCTCGAGCGCCTCCTCCAGCAGCGGTGACGGCGACGGATCGCGCCGGCGCCCCCAGCCGACGCGCACGACGGCATCGCGCTCGGCCTCGATCTCGAGAGGGCCGACGGGAGTATCGAGATGGGCAACATCGCTCACGACAACCGCTCCGGAAAGTGCAAGGGGAGACCCCCTTCAGGGTCTGGGCACCAGTCCTCTTCCAAGGGACGTAAGCGCGCGATATCAAGGGTCTCGACGAACCTAACAGACCATGCCGTGCGGGGCGAGATCGCCTGTCCGGTCCCGGGAGGAACCATGCTGAAAACCATCGAAGGCTTCAACAGGATCGGCGAGGAGAACGCCTTCGCCGTGCTGGCGCGCGCCACCGAACTCGCCCGCACCGGCAAGGACATCATCAATCTCGGCATCGGCCAACCCGATTTCCGCACGCCCGACCACATCGTCGAGGCGGCGGTGAAGGCGCTGCGCGACGGCCATCACGGCTATACGCCGGCAACCGGTATCCTGCCCCTGCGCGAAGGCGTTGCCGCCGACATCGAGAAGCGGACCGGCGTTGCCGTCGATCCCGACAAGGTCGTCGTCGTGCCGGGCGGCAAGGTCACCATGTTCATGGCGATCCTGATGTTCGGAGAGCCCGGCGCGGAAATCCTCTATCCAGATCCCGGCTTTCCCATCTACCGCTCGATGATCGAGTTCACCGGCGCAACGCCGGTGCCGGTGCCGATCCGCGAGGAAAACGACTTCGCCTTCTCCGCGGAGGAAACGCTCGGCCTGCTGACGCCGAATACCCGCCTGATCATTCTCAACTCGCCCGCCAACCCGACCGGCGGCGTGACGCCGCGCGCCGAGATCGAGAAGCTGGTGGCCGGCCTTGCCGCACGTCCCGACATCGCCATCCTGTCGGACGAGATCTACGGCCAGATGACCTATGACGGTGCGGTCCACACCTCGCTGCTGGAGTTCGAGGCGATCCGCGACCGGCTGATCCTGCTCGACGGCTGGTCGAAGACCTATGCCATGACCGGCTGGCGCATGGGCTATGCGGTCTGGCCGCAGGTCCTGATCGACAAGGCGCGCAAGCTCGCGGTCAACTGCTGGTCCTGCGTCAACGCACCGGCCCAATATGCCGGCCTCGCCGCGCTGGAGGGGCCGCAGGATGCGGTCGCCGACATGATGCGGGAGTTCGACAAGCGCCGGAAGCTGGTGGTGGACGGTCTGAATGCCCTGCCCGGCGTCAGCGCACGCACGCCGATGGGCGCCTTCTACGCCTTTCCCAACATCTCCGCGACCGGCTGGAAGGCGAAGCCCCTGGCAAGCGCGCTGCTGGAGGAAACCGGCGTTGCCACCATCGGCGGGCCGGATTTCGGCATTCTCGGCGAGGGCTATATCCGCCTGTCCTACGCAAACTCGGCCGAAAACATCGCCCGCGCGCTGGAGCGCATGGGCGAGTTCCTGTCGGACAAGGCCAAGTAGGCCCTGAGGCGCCGGATCAGCGCGCTGTCGGAATGAGCGCCGACAGCGCGACGGCCTGCTCGGGCACGAGGAGCAGGAAAACGCCAGCCGGCGCCACCGAGGCCAGACCCTCGCTCTCGCCCACATCGAAGGCGGCAAGCACGCTGCCATTGGCGAGCACGAACTCGATGCCGCCCTCCGGCGGCACGCGCCAGCCCAGTTGCGGCAGTTCGCCGCCGGCCGGGCTCGTGCATGCGCTCATGTCGGCGCGGAAGGCGTCCTGCGGAAAGAGGCCGCCGGCCGCCTCGGCCGTCAGGTCGAGCCGGCAGACGGTCCCGGACACCTCGTCGATCAGCTGCCAGTGACCTGCGACGCGCGCCTCGACCGGCTGTGCTCCGATGAAGCCGGTGCCGAAGAACACCAGCGAGAACAGCGTGACGGCGACGAGAACGCCGATCCGTTGCATGTGAAGCGCCATGATCCCGTTCCTGCTTCTGCGAGGCGCGCGCGATGCGCAACCTGGTCCGGCAGCGGATGAGGGCGGACGGACTCAACCGCTCGTACCGTCATCACCCGGCTGCAATCGGAACAGGATCGGCCGAACCGATTAACGCTTCGTTAAGCTTGTTCAGACCTTTCGCACGAAAGGCGTCTCGGCAACCGGGGTGACCGGCTTCCCCTCCCGGAACCAGGACAGCAGGTTGTCGACGACGAGCTGGCCCATGGCGTTGCGGGTATGCTGCGAGGCCGACCCGACATGCGGCAGCAGAACCACGTGATCCATGTCGATGAGCGCCTGCGGCACGCGCGGCTCGTCCTCGAACACATCGAGACCGGCGGACAGTATCGTCCCGTCCTGCAAGGCCGTCACCAGCGCCGGCTCGTCGATGACCGTCCCGCGGCCGACATTGACGACGATGCCCTCCGGCCCGAGCGCCGTCAGCACCTCGGCATTGACGATCCCCTTTGTGGACGCGCCGCCGGGTGCCACCACCATCAGCGTGTCGCAGGCCTCGGCCATGCCGAGCAACGTCTCGTGATAGCGATAGGCGACATCGGGCTGGCGCGAGCGCCCGTGATAGTGGATCTCGAGGCCAAAGGCCTCGGCGCGCCTGGCGATCGCCTTGCCGATACGGCCGAGACCGAGAATGCCGAGCTTGCGCCCGCGCAGCGTCGCACGGGTCAGCGGGAACGGCCCCTTGGCCACCCACTGGCCGGCGCGCAGGTAGCGCTCGGCCGCCGGCAGTTCGCGCGCCGACATCAAGAGCAGGCTCATGGCGGTGTCGGCGACTTCCTCGCTCAGGACGTCGGGCGTGTTGGTGACGCAAATGCCCTTCGCCGCGCAGTAGCGGGCATCGACGGAATCGTAGCCGACACCGAAATTGGCGACGATCTCCAGCGACGGCAGCCGGTCGATCAGCGCGGCGTTGACCGGAACATGCGCCCCGCCTGCCACCGCCTGAATGCGCGCGCACAGATCGGCGGGCAATGCGGCCACATCCGCCGCCGCCACCCGGTGAACGGTGAAGTGCTTGTCGAGGCTCGTCTCCACCAGTGGCAGCATACGTCCGAGCATCAGGATTTCGGCCAGCGCCATTATGTCTTTCTCCCTTTCAGATCAAATGAAGGATTGCGCGAATCCTCACCCCGCAGCCCCTTTCGGCGGCGGAGTGCTCTCGCGGATGTTGAGGGCCGGCGCAATCATGCGACGCTCGTCGCCGACCGCTTCGCCGCCGATCTGGCGCAGGATCAGCTCCGCCGCCTCGCGGCCGATGCGACCCGGATTGTTGCCGACCGACGTGAGCGACGGCGAACCGCCAGCGGCTCCGTCGGTGTCGTCATAGCCGCCGACCGCCATCCCGCTCCCCGGCTCGACCCCGGCTCGCTTCAAAGCGTCGATCAGCCCGAAGGCGATGAGATCGTTGAAGCCGAAGACGGCCGTCGGTCGCGGCTGCGCCGCAAGAAGCGCCGGCACGGCATCGCGCCCGTCCGCCTGTGTCATCAGCTCGGGGATGTCCACCTGGGCGGCCGGATCGAGACCCGCAGCCTCCAGCGCCTGGCGCCAGCCGAGATTGCGGTCGCGTCCGGCCGAGCTGCGGCGTCTGCCGCCCACCATGGCGATGCGTTCGTGCCCTTGCGCAATCAGATGCTCGGTGAGCATCCGCCCGCCGGCGATATCGTCGCCGCGCACCACCGGGGCACGCGCTCCCTCCACATCGCGGCAGATCAGCGTCACCGGGATGCCGGTCTCGACCAGCTGGTTGATTTCCTCGGCAGTGGTGTCGACGGAGGCGCACAGAAGCAGACCATCGATCCGGTGCTGCAGCAGGCTGTCGACGAAACTGCGCTGGCGCCGCACGTCGTCCCGGTGATTGCAGATCAGGACGACCTGCTGCTCCCGCCCCAGCTCATCCTCCAGCGCGCGGAAGATCTCGGCGAAATACGGGTTGAGGATGTCGTGGACGGCAATGCCGACCATGTTGGAGCGCGCTGTGCGCAAGGCTGCAGCCGAGCGATTGTAGATATAGCCGACGCTACGGGCATGCGCCTTGATCCGTTCGCGGGTTTCCGCCGCGACAAGAGGCGAATTGCGCAGGGCGAGCGATACCGTGGCGGTCGAGACCTGAAGCTCTGCCGCCATGTCGCCGAGCGTGATGCGCCGGTGCGCGCTGCGAGAGGAGGCACGCGAGGACGAGGCTCCGGTCTCGCCTGCCGGCCTGCCGGGACGATCCCGGTTCGAGGAAGATCTGTCGCTCACGATGCGTCCTTCGCGCCGGATCGCTTGCCTGCGACCCTAATCGATTGAAAGATCGCCCATCGCACCAGAGCACACAAGGCGACCTACCCCCGCCCCAGCGATGCGGCGTCGGCCGCAACCTCTGCCTTCGAGATCTTGCGCTCGCGATAGAGGATGTAGAGGCCCGAAGCGGTGACGATGGACGCGCCGATCACCGTGTAGACGGTCGGAACATCGGCGAAGACGAGATAGCCGAGCGCCACCATCCACAGGATCTGCGTATACATGAAAGGCGCCAGCACCGGGGCCGGCGCCAGCACATGTGCACGGATCAGCGCGAAATGGCCGATGCCGCCCAGCGCGCCGGTCGCCAGCAGCAGCACCCAGTGCCAGGCACTGGACGGCATCTGCCAGGCGGAAATACCGAAGGGTGCGATTGCCGTAGCGGCAACGATGGCGGAGATCATCAGCATTCCGACCGGTGAATCGGTCTGCGTCAGCATGCGTGTTGTCAGCACGTAGATCGCATAGCAGAGCATCGAGCAGACCGAGAGCAGGGCCGCCCAGTGCATCTCGCCGAAGCCCGGCCGCGTGACGACCAGAATGCCGATGAAGCCGACGATGATCGCCATCCACCGGCGCATGCCGGCCCACTCGTTGAGCAGCGGCCCGGCCAGCGCGGTCACCACGAAGGGCGTCGCGAACATGATCGACACCGTCTCGGCCAGCTGCATGTAGCGGATCGCGAAGAAGTTGAACGCCGTCGAGCCCAACAGGCAAAGAGCCCTGAGAATCTGCAGGCCCCAGCGGCGCGTGTGCAGCACCTGCGGCGTACGCCAGAGACGGAACAGCAGGATGCCGTAGAAGATATGCGTCATGAAACGCATCCACACGACCTGCTCGGTCGGCAGATACTGGCCGAGATACTTCGCCGTCGTATCGAGGCAGGAAAAACACAGGAAGGCGAAACAGATCAGCGCAATGCCGACGAAACGCTCCGGAATGAGCTGGCGCCAGTCGCTGACCGCCCGTTGCAGGGAATCCAAGATATACCCTCACTCGTCTGCCGACCGGCGTCGGCAGGTCGACGCACGCCATCGGTCACGACCGAAATCGTGCATTTGTCCTATTAATTAGAATAGATCAGGGAATCTTGCGACTTGTCATGTCGCGGAAATGCACACCGGCTATGCGCTGGAGGCAACCCGGACCATCGCTTCGCGCAGGGCGCGCGCAAAACGGAGCGCGCCCCCGGGCGCACTCCGCTGGATGTGCCAGAAAACGCCAGAAACGTTGGCCTATTCGGGGTCGTCGACCTCGAGATCGACCTCGTCGACGGTCCGCGAGCCGAGGTTCTTCTCGACCTGCCTGAGCAGCTTGCGCAGCTTCTTGCGGTCCTTCTCGTCGAGACCGGCAAGCGCCTCCCGTTCGAGACGCTTCCATGCCCGATCGATTGTCTCGACCAGCGCCCGGCCCTCGTCGGTAAGGAAGACCCGGGCAAGGCGCCCGTCGGTTTCGGAAGCCGCGCGGCGCAGGAAACCCTGCGCCGAAAGGCGCGTCACCATCTTGGTGATGGTCGGCGGCTGTACCGAGAGTACGGCCGCAAGCTGGCTCATGGTCTGGCCGTCACCTTCCGACAGGACCTTGAGCACGGCTTCCTGGCCCGGATGAAGCCCGATCCGGGAGAGGTGGATGCCTGCGCGCGAACGATGGGCCTTGGCCGTTTGAGCCAGGCGAAACGTCACGCTCTTTTTGTAATTGAACGCCATGTTTCGCCTTCTAATGCCGGCAAATGAAAGCTTGATGACAGCGAACGAAAATCGCGTCCATCCTTCATGGCCAATCCCGGACATGCCGTCCACGTCCGCATAATGCGTCCGGAATGACACGGAATCAAAAGGGATTCGCCGCCAAGGCGAAAACACCAGCCCGGCAGTCAGGTGTCGAAGCGGACAAAAAGGCGGCTTACCACCGCGCCAGCTTGCGTTTCACTTTCTCAAGATAGCGCCTGCGACTGTCGTCGGTGGAGGTGTCCATCTTGTAGTGGGCAAGATAGCGAACCCGGCACCACGGATGGCACAGGGCCCGGATGCCACGCAACACGGTCTTGCGGCCCGGCTCGCCGATCACCTTCGACACCAGCCACGACGCGCCGCAGGTCGTGACCACCGCGATCTTGCGGATGTGCTGCATGCGCGGCCGCGTGCCGGTTGTCTCCGTGGGAATATCGAAGGTGACATGGGGGATCCAGACCCGGTCCAGATAGCCCTTGAGCATCGCCGGCAGCCCGTACCACCAGGTCGGGTAGACGAAGAGCAGCGCCTCGGCCCACAGGATGTCGTCGACATGCTCGGCGACCGGATCCCGGTTGACCGCCGGATCGGCGTAGCGCCGCCATTCGCTCTCCTGCATCACGGGATCGAACCCGCATGCATAAAGGTCGGTAAGGCGCGTCTCGTGGCCAGCGGCGCCAAGTGTTTCCACCGCCGCCTTGCACAGGGCTGCGGCAAAGCTGTCCGCAGCGGGATGGCAGAAGATCACAAGGACGCGCATCAAAGCCTCTCGAGTTCCGCAGTAACGCGCGCGACGAAAGCCTTCCGCCCGGCCTCGTCGATCCGGTTCATGTCATAGAGCGCCAGATAGGACAGCCGCCCGGTCGGCGCGATCAGCGCCCGCAGCACTCTTCGCACCAGCTTGCGCGGCGGATCGCCGACCAGGCAGGCTCGCAGCCGGCTGCCGCCATAGGTCGTCACCGCCACGAGCCTGCGAATATGCTGGAGGTTGGGCACGACCTTGCCGTCGCGCATGCGGAAGGAAACGCCGGGCAGGAACACCCGGTCGAAATAACCCTTCAGGATCGCCGGAAAGCCGAAGTTCCAGACCGGGTAGACGAGCACGATCGCCTCCGCCCGCATCAACTGCTCGACATAGTCCGCCACCGGTTCGCGGTTACGCTCCACATCGTGATAGGCGAGCCGCTCCTCCCGGCTGAGGACCGGGTCGAAGCCCTTGGCGTAAAGATCGCATTCCTCGACCGAATGCCCCGCGGCCACGAGCACCCGCAGGGCCTCGTTCTTCAGCGCGGTGGAGAAGCTTTCCTCCACCGGATGCGCATGGATGAGCAGCACGCGCAAGGGGGCCGGCCTATCGTGCGAGGCCGGGGAACAGGAATGTCTGCTCGGCCGAGAAGTCGAAATCCGGGTTTTCCCAGGCGATCATCTTCCCCGGGTTGAGCAGGCCCTTGGGGTCGGCCTCGGCCTTGAAGGCCAGTTGCACCGCATCGGTCTGCTTCATGCCGCCTTCTTCGAGCGTGTAGCGATGCGGATTGAAGATCGGGCAGCCGAGATCCTCGTGGATGCGGATGATCTCGTTGAGCCGCTCCTCGGTCGTGTAGCGCACCACCGGCAGGCCGAAGCAGGTGATCTTGCCGTCGAAGCGCACGAACTCCAGATGACCGGGAACCTCGTCGCCGAACATCTCGGCAAGCTTCACCGCCTTCTGCACATGATCGGGGAACGGATAGAGCACCTGCAGGTAGGTGATCGTGGGATCGACCCGCAGACCGCGCAGCGTTGTGTGGTTCCACGTCAGCTCATAGACCGGCGGCAGCCCCTTGCTCTCCTCCTCGCTCGCCAGATCCGAGCGATAGACGACCTCCGCTCCCTTCTGGCGGCGGGTGAACGCATCGAGGGCATCCATCGCGAAGGGCGCCACCATGAGCGCGCAGACGGACTGGTCCGAGCGCAGGAACTTGCGATGCCGCAGGAAATAGTCGTGCGGCAACGGCGCGGCGATAGGCGCGATCTCCTTGGTCAGGATGCCGTCCTGATTGGCGATCGCATCGGCATAGCGCGCCGCGCCGGCGAAATCGTCGAAGCCGACCAGCACATCGACCCAATCATAGGCTGCCGTCAGCGGCACCGTCACCTCGGTGATGATGCCGTTGGTGCCATAGGCGTGGCTGACCTTGTGCATGTCCTCGCCGGACAGCGTCAGCACGCGCGGCTCGGCCTCCATCGTCACCACCTTCAGCGAGATGATGTTGCCGAAATCCCTGAGGCCGCCCCAGTTGATCGACCCGACACCGCCCGAACCGCCGGCGATGAAGCCGCCGATGGTTGCCGTCCGGTAGGTGGACGGGTGCATGCGCAGTTCCTGCCCCGTGGGACGCACGGCCTCGTCGATGGCGTACATGATCGCGCCGGCCTCTGCCCGCACGAAGCCGCGCCCCGTCTCCAGAACCTGGTTCATCTCGGCAAGGCTCAGCACCACGCCGCCGGACAGCGGCATGGCCTGGCCATAGTTGCCCGTGCCGGCACCGCGCGTCGTGACCGGGATATTCAGCTCGTAGCAGGCCTTCAGCACGCGGATCACGTCGTCCTGGCTGCGGGCGCTGACGACGATATCGGCGGTGACGTCCTCGAGCTGGCGCTTGAGAACCGGCGAGTACCAGAAGAAATCACGGCTCTTCTGCCGCACGATCTGCGGGTTGTCCTCGATCGCCAGACCTTCCAGGGCGGTCTTGAGCGCGGCGATGTCATGCATGATTCAAGGCTCCATCAGATCGTCGAGTTCGCGATAGTCGGGCAGTGTGCGCTCAAGGGCAATGCCGTCGCGCAGCACCCGGCGGGGACCGGACGGCCGTGCGCACAGTTCGTTCCAGTTGCGGGCCCGGAACAGCACGAGGTCGGCGGCGAGCCCCGCGTCGATCCGCCCGCGCGTCGGATCTCCGAGCAAGCTCGCAGGCGTCGTCGTGACCGTGCGGATCCAGTCGCCCGAAGGATGGTCGAGATGCAAGATGCGGGTCGCCTGGGTGAACACCTCGATCATGTCGAGGTCGCCATAGGCATAGAACGGATCACGCGTATTGTCGGAGGCGACCGCGACGGGAATGCCCCGCGCCTTCATCTCGTGCAACAGCGTCACGCCGCGCCAGCGCGGCGTCCGCCCGGCCTGCCGGTCCATCAAGTACATATTACAGAGCGGCAGCGACACCACGCCGATCCCCGCCCTGGCCACTAGGTCCAGCGTGCGGTCGACCTCGTCCGGCTCCTGGCGGGCCAGCGAGCAACAATGGCCGCAGACGATCCGGCCCTCGAACCGGTTGCGCAGCGCGCCCTCGGCAATGAGCGCCAGCGAGCGGGCCTGCGGGTCGGCGGTCTCGTCCACGTGGAAATCGAGATCGAGACCGCGCTCGGCTGCGGCGCGAAACAGCGCGTCGATATGTCCTTCCAGCCCCTCGATCATGTAGGTGACCGCACCGAGCGTGCCGCCCGTCTTCAGCACCGTGTCGGCGATCCGGTCGAGAAAGCCGGGGATCAGAAGGCTTTCGACGCCGTAAAGGGCGGACGCCTGCAACTCGATCCGGTCCATCCAGTCCTGCCGGATCTCGGCGAAGAGCGGCCAGCTGATCTCGTCCTGTGGCGGAATGCTGTCGAGATGCGTGCGGATCATCACCGTGCCGTGGGCATGGGCACAGCGCAGGGCGAAATCCATCCGCCGCCGCAGGTCCGCCGCAGACCAGCGTGCCGGCCGGTCCGCCGAGACCGCTTCCAGTGCACCGGGAAAGGTGCCGTCCGGATTGGGCCGGCGCGGCCAGATATGGCCCTTGTCGAGATGCGTGTGCATGTCGACGAAGCCGGGCAGCACCAGACCGCCGTCGAGGTCGACGACCGCAACGCCTTCCCGCCGTTCCAGCAGGCCCGGCGGCGCGATGGCAGCAATCTCGCCATGCTCGATGTGGATGTCCGCCCGGCCGAGGCCGTCGCCGATATGGTTCAGCGTGCCGCCGGTGACGGCGCTCGGCACGGTGGCATTGGCCAGCAGGACCCTGCCGGTCGCGGGAATTTCGGGCACCACATATGTCATCAGGTCAAGAATCCCGCTTGATCGCGCTTTCGTGCCAATGGCGCAGCAGCAGATGCGACAGCACGCTCAGGCTGGCGAAGATGATGATGCCGGTGACCGAAATGAGCAGGATGGCCGCGAACATGCGCGGGATGTTCAGCCGGTAGCTCGCCTCGAGGATCTTGAACGCCAGCCCCGAGCCAAGGCCGCCGGTGCCGGCAACGAACTCGGCCACGATGGCACCGATCAGCGACAATCCGCCGGCGATCTTCAGCCCGCCGAGGAAGTAGGGCAGCGCCGCCGGCAGGCGCAGATAGCGCAGCGTCTGCCAGCGGGTGGCCCCATAGAGCTGGAACAGATTGCGCAGGTTGTGGTCCGCGGAGTTGAGCCCGAGCGTCGTGTTCGACAGGATCGGGAAGAACGCGACGATCCACGCGCAAATCAGGAGGCCGGCGATCTTCGAGGGAACATAGATGAAGATCAGCGGTGCGATGACGATGACCGGCGTCACCTGCAGGATCACCGCATAGGGAAAGAACGACATCTCCACCCATTTCGACTGGGCAAAGAGTACTGCGAGACCGACGCCACCGACCGTGGCGATGACCAGCGCCCCGAGTGTGATCGCGATGGTGATCAGCAGGGCCGGCCACAGCATCGACCAGTCGGTGATCAGTGCCTGCACCACCCGGTCCGGACCCGGCAGGATGTAGTGGGGCACCTTGAAGGCAACGACATACCACTGCCAAAGGGCGATGGTCGCGATCATCACCACCACCGGCAGCAGCCAGCGGGCGGTCCGGTCGATACGCTCGCGGCGCGCCTTGCGCAGTTCCGCCGGATCGACGGGCGCTGCCGCCTCGACGTTCAGGCTTGCGGTCGTGTCCAGGTTGGCCGTCATGCGGTCGTCCTCTGGGTGTTCGACGAAAAGCGGTGCAGGTCTCCTCGACCCGCCACCGCAACTCAGTGGTTGCCGTCGCCCTCTGCGGCCATCGCTGCCTGCAGCGCCTCCGATGCGCTGCGGCAATGGTCGGAATAGGCGTGCGAGGTGCGAAAGGTCTCGTCCCGCGGATACGGGGCATCCACAGAAAGGTCGGCAACGACGCGCCCGGGACGGGCCGCCATGACCACGATCCGGTTGGACAGGTAGACGCTCTCGAACACCGAGTGGGTCACGAAGATCACCGTCCAGCCGAACTCCTGCCACAGGCGCAGCAGATCGTTGTTGAGGCGGAAGCGGGTGATCTCGTCCAGCGCCGCGAAGGGCTCGTCCATCAGCAAAAGACGCGGCTTCGTCACCAGCGCCCTGGCGATGGAAACGCGCATCTTCATGCCGCCCGAAAGCTCCCGCGGGTAGCTGGCCGCGAACCGCTCCAGCCCCACCATCTCCAGCGCTTCCATCACAGCGGTGCGCGAGGCGTCGGCGGACCTGCCCTTCAGCTTGAGCGGCAGGTGCACGTTGTCGAACACCGTCGCCCAAGGCATCAGGGTCGGCTCCTGGAACACGAAGCTGATGGCGTGGTCATGGGCACCGGGTCGCTCGTCCGGCCACACCAGGCGGCCTGCCGTCGGGCTCGACAGCCCGGCGATGATCCGCAAGGCCGTCGACTTGCCGCAGCCGGAGGGGCCGAGGAGGCTGACGAACTCGCCGCTGTTGATGTCGAGCGTCATGTCCTTCAGCGCCACAGTGGCGTTGGCGAAGGTCTTCGACACCCGCTGCAGCGAGACGATGGGCTTGCGCGGGGCGGCATCGCCCCCCGCCGTCATGATCGGGGAGGCGCTCATCGCGCGCCTCCCTTTGTCGCCGGCCGGACCGGCCGGATCGCTCTGCAACTGGACAAGGCCGTTCAGTTCCCCGTCAGCTTCTTTTTCAGATCGAGGCCGACGCCCTTGTTCACGAACTGGAGCGTGTAGGTCTTCTTGATGTCGAGCCCGTCCTCGATCACGCCGGCCTTGACCATCTTCTGGTAGAAGTCGGTCATCCGCTCGTCGGTCATGGCGCCGATGCCCATCGTCTCGGAATCTCCGGAATCGACGATGCCGTACTCCTTCATCTTGTCGATGGAGAAGGCGATCTGCTCGTCCGTCATTTCCGGATTGGCCGCCTTGATCGCGTCGTTCGCAGCGGAGTTGTCGCCATAAAGGTAGTTGTTCCAGCCGATCGCCGAGCCTTCGACGAAGCACTTCACCACCTCGGGCCGATTCGCGACCGTGTCAGCCATCGTCTCGACGGTGGTGGCATAGGTGCTGAAGCCGTGGTCGGCGATCAGGTAGATGTCCGGCACGAACCCGCCCACGCGCTCGACCGCATAAGGCTCGGACGTCACGTAGCCCTGCTGGCCGGCCGCAGGATCGGCCAGGAACGGCGCCGGGTTGAATGTGTAGGGACGGCGCTGCTCGACGGTGAATCCGAACTCGGAGATCATCCACTGGTAGTAGGAGGCAAAGCCGTTGTCGCCGATCAGCAGCGGCGCAGTACCGGCCATCGCCTCGAAGCTCTCATACTTGCCGGGATGAGTGATGATGACCTGCGGCTCTTTCTGGAAGTCTGCGGCCACCACGACGACCGGAATGTCCTCGCGCAGGGCGAAGAACGTCTGCAGCATGTTGCCGCCCATCAGGAAGTCGATCTTGCCGGCCAGCATGAGCGCCCGGTTGTTCACCTGCGGGCCGCCCGGCACGATGGTGACATCGAGGCCGCACGCCTTGTAGGTGCCGTCGGCAACGGCCTGGTAGTAGCCGCCATGCTCGGCCTGGGCGAGCCAGTTGGTGCCGAACGTCACCGCCTCCTGGGCAAGCGATCCGCCCGCCGAAATCGAAACAAACGCAAATGCCGCGCCCCCAAGCAGGGCGCCCTTCGAAACTGTCCGCATGATGCTGTCCGCCTCCAGAAATGCTCCAAACCCGTTCCGGCCTTGAAAGGCCGTCCGTCCCGTTCTTGTTTGAGGGCGATCCGCGCTCCCGAGAGCGGGAACCGCCACAGCCGACCGAGTATGATCGGCCATCGAGGATCGGCCACGCTCAAATTGCAGCCATCTCCTCCCAGCACAGCAATCGACGTGCCATACGCCTTGAGATACCAGTCAATTCTGACAGTCCTGCAAGGGCTGGAACCGTTTGTGGAACCTGCGCCGAAGAGACAGTGGCAGAACCGACCAGGCAAGTCCCTTTCAGCGGCGCTTCACGACATCGTCGCGCCACACTAACCCAGCTTGTCCGCACAAAAAAGCGGCATGACGACCTACGGTTACGCCGGAAATTTCATCACACCGCATCGCTCGGATGACGGATGGCTCTTTCCCGGCATGGCCCGGTACGGCTAGCCTTGCGAACGAAAACCCTTCCCCCTGCTCCTGCTGCAATCGTTCGAAGGCCGCCGCACAGGACGGGCAACTCCGGAGAGCCTGGATGAAAACCGCGATCACGCCCGCCGATATGGCGCCGCCCTTTGCCCGCTACAGCCACGCGATCGAGGTTCCGGCGGGGCACCGTCTGGTCGTCTGCTCCGGCCAGCTCGGCATCGATTCCCAAGGCGAGGTGCCGGCCGATGTGGAGGGCCAGACGCGCCTGTGCTTCGAGAACATCCGCCGTATCCTGGCTGCTGCCGGCATGGATCTTTCGGACATCGTGCGCATCAACGCCTATGTGACGGGCCGCGAGCATCTTCCCGGCTACATGAAGACGCGCGACGAATTCACCGCCTCGCCCCCGCCCGCCTCCACCTTGATGATCGTCTCGGGCTTCGCCAGACCCGAATTCGTGGTCGAGGTGGAAGTGATCGCGGCGGCCCCGCCGAAGTGATTCGCGCGCCTCGCCGCAGGAGCCCGTTGCCGGGTATTTGCCCCCTCTGCTAGGGTCGAGTTCGCGTCCGGCACATTTCCGAGCCGGCGCCGATCATGCAACCCTTCCCTGTGCGGAACTCGGGCGGCCTCGGGCCGCTATCCAAGCCTCCAGGTCGACCCGACAACAGGACGCACCTTCATGCGCATGTGGATCAAGGACCCGCTCGCAATCCTTGCCGACAACGCCTCCCGCGGCATCGTGGTGGAGGATGGACGCATCACCGAATGCGTGCCGGCCGGACAAGAGCCTTCCAGCCCGGTGGACCAGACCTACGACGCCTCGGCCGAGGTGGTCATTCCCGGCCTCATCAACACGCACCACCACTTCTTTCAGACGCTGACGCGGGCCCATCCCAGCGCCATCAACAAGGAGCTGTTTCCCTGGCTCCAGGCGCTCTATCCGATCTGGGCCAGGAACGTCACACCGGAGACCTTTCGCCTCGGCACGCGCCTTGCGCTCACCGAATTGCTGATGTCGGGCTGCACCACCGCCTCGGACCATCACTACCTCTTCCCGGCCGGGCTCGAGAACGCCATGGACATCCAGGTGGAGGAGGCCACCCGCCTCGGCATCCGCATGACGGTAACGCGCGGCTCGATGAACCTCAGCCAGAAGGACGGTGGCCTGCCGCCGGACACGGCCGTCCAGGACGAGGACACGATCCTTGCCGACTGCGAACGGGTCCTGTCGCGCTATCACGACACGTCCGAAGGGGCGATGATCCAGGTGGCGCTCGCCCCTTGCGCGCCTTTCACCGTCACCAAGCGGCTGATGCGCGAGAGCGTGACGCTGGCCGAGCGCTTCGACTGCCGCCTGCACACGCATCTGGGCGAAACCATCGACGAGGACGATTACTGCCTGCACCACTTCCAGTGCCGGCCCGTCGATTATCTCGAGGAGTGCGGCTGGCTCAACGAGCGTGTCTGGCTGGCCCACGGCATCCATTTCAACGACGACGAGGTACGGCGCCTCGGCCATGCCTGCGTCGGCGTGTGCCATTGTCCGACGTCCAATATGACGCTGGCTTCCGGACAGTGTCGGACGAAGGAGCTGGAAGCCGCCGGCTGCCCGGTCGGCCTCGGCGTCGACGGCTCGGCCTCCAACGACAATTCCAACCTGATGGAAAGCCTGCGTCACGCCCTGATGATCAACCGGCTGACCTACGATGCGGCCTCGGTGACCCATTTCGACACCTATCGCTGGGCGACGGAAGGTTCGGCCCGCTGCCTCGGACGCAAGGATCTGGGCGCCATCGCTGTCGGCAAGCAGGCCGACCTTGCCTTCTACCGACTGGACGAGCTGCGCTTTTCCGGCGCCGGAGACCCGCTCGCCGCGCTGATCCTGTGCGGGGCGCATGCCGCGAGCCGGGTGATGGTCGCCGGTGACTGGAAGGTGATCGACGGCCGCCCCGTCCACATGGATATCGAACGCCTGCGCGCCGAGCATGGAGCTGCAGCCAAGCGCTTCCTCGAAGCGCTTTGACGACCGGCCTTGCCAGGCCCACATGACCGGAGTCCGGGCACCGCTGCCCGGTCTTTTCGCCTTCGGCCCTTCCCTGCGACATGGGTCGCCACGCCAACGAGAGCTGCAAAGACATGACCGATCTGCCCCGCCGCTTCTGGCACGAGATGACCGCCTTCGACTTCGCCAATGCCGACACCTCGTCGTGGATCGCGGTGCTGCCCGTGGCGGCGATCGAGCAGCACGGCCCTCACCTGCCGGTCTTCACCGACACCTGCATCGCCGAGGGCCAGATCTCGCGCGTTCTGGAACTGCTGCCGCGCGACGTGCCGGCGACCTTCCTGCCCGTTCAGGCCGTCGGCAAGTCCAACGAGCACATCTCCTCGCCGGGCACGCTGACGCTGTCCTGGGAGACGGCGACCCGTGCCTGGATCGAGATCGGCGAGAGCGTGTTCCGCGCCGGCGTGCGCAAGATGATCCTCGTCACCTCCCATGGCGGCAACGTGCCGCTGATCGACATCGTGGCGCGCGAGCTGCGGGTGAAGCACGACATGCTGGTCACCGCGACCGGCTGGTCGCGCTTCGGCCAGCCGCACGACCTGTTCCCGGCCGAGGAATTCACCTACGGCATCCATGGCGGCGACATCGAGACGTCGCTGATGCTCTATCTGCGCCCGGATCTGGTGCACATGCGCAAGGCGGAGGACTTCCGCTCCACCCAGCTCGACTTCCTGCGCGAGTTCAAGCACCTGCGCGGCCACGGGCCGGCCCAGTTCGGCTGGAAGGCACAGGACCTCAACCCGGCCGGAACGGTCGGCAATGCCACCGCCGCCACGGCCGCCAAGGGCGAGGCCTCGCTCGACCATGCCGCGCGCGGCTTCGTCGACCTTCTCAAGGACATGCACGCCTTCGACCTCGACCGGCTGTGGAAGCCGGGCGGCGAAGCCTGAGGCAGGACTTCAGCGCAAGGTTGCCCAGGACGCCGGGTCGAAGCCGACCAGCCAGCGGTCGCCATCGTGATAGATCGGCCGCGTGATCGCCGACGGATTGTCCATGAGCACGGCGAGCGCCCCGGCCTCGCCGGCGGCTCGAGCTTTCGCCTCGTCCGGCAGCTTGCGCCAGGTGGTCCCGCGCGTGTTGACCACCGCTTCCCATCCGAAGGCCTCGAAGAAGGCCCTCAACAGGCCTTCGTCGACGCCGGCCTTCTTGTAGTCGTGAAAGGTGTAGGCGATGCCGTTCTCGTCGAGAAAACGGCGAGCCTTCTTCACCGTGTCGCAATTGGCTATACCGTAGAGCATGGCGGCCATGGTCAGGGTTCCTGACAGGAGGGGTTGGCGAGACATCGCCAAGGGTCGCCGCAGGATGGGCGACCGGCACTTGCAGCGTCAAGGCCGGGCCCCATGAGACGTGACCTTCCCGCAAGATGCGGGACGAGCGGACGGCGGCTTGGATGGCACAGAAGAAGACGACCGCATCGACGGACGGACAGGGAATCCGGCAGCGGCTCAGGCTGGGGAGCGGGCTCGTCCTGCTCACCTTCGCGTTCAGCCACTTCCTCAACCACATGCTCGGCATCTGGTCGCTCGAGGCAATGGAGGCGGGGCGACTGGTGTTCCTCGCCGTCTGGCGTAGTCCGCCAGGCGAAGTCCTGCTGCTGTCTGCCATTCTGGTCCATGCCTCGCTCGCGCTGTGGAAGACTGCGCGCCGCCGCAGCCTGCGCCTGTCCGCCTGGCAATGGGCGCAGCTCCTGCTCGGGCTGGCCATCCCCTTCCTGCTCATTCCGCACGCCATCGGAACGGGCGGGCTTGCCCACCGGTTCGGCTATGAGGACACCTACCGCAACGTGCTCACGGTCCTGTGGCCGGGGCTGATCCTCAATCAGACCATCTTGATGCTGCTGGTCTGGCTGCACGGGATGATCGGCTTGCATTTCTGGCTGCGCCTGAAGCCGGGCTACGCCCCCTTCAAGCCGCTTCTTTTCGCTCTCGCGCTGCTGGTTCCCGTCCTTGCGTCCTGGGGCTGGACGGATGCGGCCCGCCGGCTGCGCCTGACGGAGAACCAGCCCTTCCCCCTGACGCCGGAAATGACCAGTTGGTCCGATCCGCTGGTCACGTTGCTGCGCAACGGCTTCTATGCGCTGGTCGCCCTCGTCGTCCTCGTCATCGTCCTCAGGGCCCTTGTTCGCCGCTCGCGCCGGACCATCGAGATCACCTATCCGGGCGACCGGGTGGTGAAGGTCGCGCCCGGTCCGACCTTGCTGGAAATCAGCAAGATGAACGGAATTCCCCATGCTGACGTGTGCGGCGGCCGGGCCCGCTGCTCGACATGCCGGACCCGCATTCTCGATGGTCTCGACACGCTGCCCGCCCCGTCTGCGACCGAAGCGAAGGTGCTCACCCGCATCAGCGCAGGTGAGGACATTCGCCTTGCGTGCCAGGTGCGACCGGAAGCCCCGCTGAAAGTCCAGCCCTTGGTGCCGGCAAGCGGCGCGGTGCGGGTCGCCGGATCGGACGGCGACGCCTATCACTGGGGCGTCGAGCAGCCGGCGGCGATCCTGTTCGTCGATCTGCGGAATTTCACCGGCCTTGCGGAGCACCGGCTTTCCTACGACGTCGTCTTCCTCCTCAACCGCTATCTCGGCGAGACCGCCAAGGCAGTCGAGGCCTGCGGCGGCTATGTCGACAAGTTCATCGGCGACGGTGTCATGGCGATCTTCGGCATGAAGGACGGGCTGCAGGCCGGCTGTCGCAACGCGCTCGCAGCGACAAACGCCATCGCGGAAACCATGGAGCGGCTGAATGTCGAGCTCGGGCCGCAGCTCAGCGCCCCGCTCCGGGTCGGAATGGGCCTGCATGCCGGACCGGTGATCCTGGGGCGTATCGGCGCGGTGAGCGGCAATGGCGCCAGCGCCCGGATCACCGCGCTCGGCGACGTCGTCAACACCGCAAGCCGGCTGGAAACGGCAACGAAAGAACTGGGACACAGCCTCGTCGTCTCGAGCGCCGTGCTGGAGGCTGCCGGCTACACATGCGATCAGGCAGGCAGGACCGAGATCGCGGTCAGGGGCCGGCGCGAGCCGCTCGATGTTTTCGCTCTCGACCCGCCCGCGCGGCTGGTCGATACTCTCGCCAAACCCGCCTTTCCTTCCGCCTGAACCAGGTCATTCTCCCCATGTCACGACAGTATTCTTCTCAGGAAATGCTTGCCCGTCTCGTTGCCTTCCCGACGGTTTCCGCCAACAGCAATCTCGATCTCATCGATTTCGTCGAGACCTATCTGGCAGGGCACGGCATCGCCTCTCAGCGCGTGCCGGACGCTACCGGCACCAAGGCCGCACTGCACGCCGTGATCGGCCCGCAGAAGGACGGCGGCGTTGCTCTGTCGGCCCATACCGACGTCGTGCCCGTCGAAGGGCAGGCCTGGAGCAGCGACCCGTTCACCCTGCGCGAGGCCGATGGCCGACTCTACGGCCGCGGCACCTGCGACATGAAGGGCTTTGCCGCCGTGGCACTGGCCGCCGTGCCGCAGATGATTGCCGCACCGCTGACCCGCCCCATCCACATCGCCCTGTCCTACGACGAGGAAGTGGGCTGCGTCGGCGCGCCTCCGATGATCGATTCGATGCTGCGCTCCGGCCCCAAGCCGTCGATGGTGGTGGTCGGTGAACCGAGCAACATGCGCGTCATCACCGCACATAAGGGCACTGCGGTCATCCGCGTGACCGTGCGCGGGCACACGGTTCACTCCAGCCAGTGGGATCGCGGGGTCTCGGCGATCGCCAATGCAGCCCGCATCATCACCTGGCTCGACGATCGCACCCGCGAGAACCAGCGCGCCGCCGATCCGGCCCTTGCCATGGACCCGCCCTTCACGACCCTTCATTGCGGCGTGATCGAGGGCGGCACTGCGGCCAATATCGTCTCGCGCTCGTGCTCCTTCTTCTGCGACATCCGCACCATCCCGGGCGACACGCGGGAAGCCTGGCTGAAGCGACTGGAAACCTTCATCCGCACCCAGATCGAACCGGGCATGCACGCCGTCCACGCCGACACGGGAGTGACGATCGAGAAGCTCGCCTATGCTCCCGCGCTCAGCGAGGAGCAGGACGGGCCGGCCGAAGCGCTCGCCCGCCGGCTTACCGGGGACAACGGCCGGCATATGGTCGTCTATGGCACCGAGGCCGGCCAGTTCCAGGAGCGCGGCATTTCCGCGGTCGTCTGCGGTCCGGGTTCGATCGACCAGGCCCACCAGCCAGACGAGTACATCGAGAAGACGGAGATCGTCGCAGCGGACGGGTTCGTCTCGCGGCTCATCGCCGACATGTGCCGCTAGGGCAGCACAGGCCAGCCTGCCTGCGAGGCAGGTAATCCACAGGCACCTCGCGCTTATGTGCGGGATGCCTTGCAAGCCTTCCGCTAGGAACCGTGCGGGCATGGGGCGAGACTTCCGCTACGACTTCCGCAATTCCTCTCTTTCGCGTCCAGCACATGCTGGACTGTCGCTTTCGACATTGCTTAGATGCAATCTGGTGATCCGCAAAAATGCGGCACATCGGGTCGGCACCGACCTCACAGGTCGGCGTCGGAGGAGCCCGAGACAACGATAAGTCATGAGGGGACTATGCGCATCAAATCGACAATAGCTGCGGCGGCGCTCATC
This sequence comes from Stappia indica, assembly GCF_009789575.1. Classification (NCBI taxonomy): domain Bacteria; kingdom Pseudomonadati; phylum Pseudomonadota; class Alphaproteobacteria; order Hyphomicrobiales; family Stappiaceae; genus Stappia; species Stappia indica. Next base: position 2,290,615 of record NZ_CP046908.1, read on the forward strand.
ACGTCGCTGCTGGGAACGACTGCATCGGCGGAAACGCTCCGCTACGCCTTTCAGGGCACGTTGAACCAGCTCGATCCCTATTCCCTGAACGAGACCTTCACGCTCGGCACGCTCGGCAATGTCTATGAGGGTCTGACCCGGCGCGCTCCCGATCTGACGATCGAACCGGCCCTGGCGGAGCGCTGGGAAGTCCTCGAGCCGACCCGCTGGCGCTTCTACCTGCGCAAGGGCGTCAAGTTCCACAACGGCAACGACTTCACGGCCGATGACGTTGTCTTCTCCGCCGAGCGTATCCGCTCCGAAGGATCGGACCTCACCACCCGCATCGGCGCGGACGTGAAGGTCGAGAAGGTCGACGACCATACGGTCGATTTCGTGCTGACCGGGCCGAACCCCATTCTCCACTACGAATGGGACACCTGGTACATCATGGACAAGGAGTGGACCGAGGCGAACAACGCCACCAAGGTGACCTCGGCCTCCGACACTGCCCCGAACTACGCATCGCTGCATGCCAATGGCACGGGCTCCTACAAGCTCGTCAGCCACGAGCCCGGCGTCAGGACCACGTTCGAGAAGAACGAGACCTGGTGGGACAAGGTCGCCGGCAACATCGACAAGGTCGAATTCACGCCGATCGGCTCCGACGCGACCCGCGTCGCGGCTCTGCTGTCCGGCGAACTCGACATGGTGTTCCCGATCCCGGTGCAGGACATCAAGCGCGTCGAGGACAGCCCGCAGACCAAAGCGCTGACCGGTCCGGAACTGCGCACGATCTTCCTCGGCTTCGACCAGAAGCGCGACGAGCTGCTCTATTCCAGCGTGAAGGGCAAGAACCCGTTCCAGGACGTGCGGGTCCGCAAGGCCTTCTACCAGGCCATCGACATGGACGCGATCCGCGACAAGGTGATGCGCGGCCTGTCGACCCCGTCGGCCCTGCTGATCTCGCCGTTCCAGTATTCGCGCTCGGACGAGTTCAAGCGTCATCCGTATGACCCGGAAGCCGCCAAGGCCCTGCTCGCCGAAGCCGGCTATGCGGACGGGTTCTCGGTCGGCATGGACTGCCCGAACGACCGCTACGTCAATGACGAGGCGATCTGCCAGGCGGTCGCCTCCTTCCTCGCCCGTGTCGGCATCAAGGTGGATCTCAACGCCCAGCCCAAGGCGCAGTACTTCGCCAAGGTGCTCGCCTCGAACGGCTACGACACCTCGTTCTACCTGCTCGGCTGGACCCCTGGCTCCTTCGACAGCTGGAACGTGCTGCACAACATCACCGGCTGCCGCGACGACAAGGGCAAGGGTGGCCCGTTCAACCTCGGCGGATACTGCAATCCGAAGGTGGACGAACTGGCGGCCCAGATCCTGGTCGAGAACGATCCGACCAAGCGCGACGAGCTGATCGCCCAGGCCTTCACCATCGTGCATGAGGACGTGTCGCACATCCCGCTGCACCAGCAGGCCCTGGCCTGGGGTGTTGCCGAGAATGTCGACGTCGTGCAGCGCGCGGACGACCAGTTCCACTATCGCTGGGTCGTGAAGAAGTAACATCGGCGTCCTGCCGGTTCTGCAGCCCGGACCTTCATGCCGGGCTGCAGCCTTTTTTCGGCACTCCCGCCCGACGGCACACGGGATCCGCCGGAGCCAAACCGGAACCGACGGCCAAAGGCCGAGGCACCTGACGCAGAGGCCCCATGCTCGCCTTCACAATCCGCCGCCTCCTGCAGGCCATCATGGTCATGCTTGTCGTAGCCCTGATCTCGTTCACCCTGTTCCGTTTCGTCGGCGATCCCGTCAACCAGATGGTTGGCGTCGAAACCACGCCGGAACAGCGCGAAGCCCTGCGCGAGCGTCTCGGTCTCAACGACCCGATCCTCGTCCAGTTCGGCCGCTTCATCACCAAGGCGGCGCAGTTCGATTTCGGCACCTCCTACCAGTTCCGCCAGCCTGTCGCCGAACTGATCGGCCGCCGCCTGCCGGCGACCCTGGAGCTCTCCTTCGTCTCGGCCGTGTTCGCCCTGCTCGTCGGCATTCCGATGGGCGTCTATACAGGCCTGCACCGAGACAGCTGGCTGTCGAAACTGTTCCTGTCGATCTCGCTGATCGGCATCTCCCTGCCCACCTTCTTCATCGGCATCCTGCTGATCTTCGTCTTCGCGGTGACCCTGCAATGGTTGCCGAGTTTCGGGCGAGGAGAGGTCGTGCAACTGGGCTGGTGGTCGACGGGGCTGCTCACCTGGAGCGGCATAAAGGCGCTGATCCTGCCTGCCATCACCCTCGGCCTGTTCCAGATGACGCTGATCATGCGCCTGGTGCGGTCGGAAATGCTGGAAGTGATCCGCACCGACTACATCAAGTTCGCCCGTGCCCGCGGCCTGCGCCAGCGCAGCATCAACTTCCGCCACGCGCTCAAGAACACCCTGGTCCCGGTCATCACCATCACCGGCCTGCAGCTCGGCTCGATCATCGCCTTCGCCATCATCACCGAGACGGTGTTCCAGTGGCCGGGCATGGGGCTGCTATTCCTGCAGTCGGTGCAGAATGTCGATATCCCGATCATGGCCGCCTACCTGATGCTGATCGCCTTCCTGTTCGTGACCATCAACCTGATCGTCGACCTGCTCTACTTCCGCGTCGACCCGCGCCTGCGGGTCGAGCGTGCAGCGCATTAGGAGGCGATCATGACCAATGCCACCGACGAGAGCACGCTCAAGCAGGATGCCGGCAGCCGCAGCAGGTGGTCGCGCATCCTCGACAGCGACATCATGCACTCCTTCCTGCGGTCGAAGGTCACCATCCTGTCCGCGATCGTGACGCTGCTGTTCCTGTTCGGCGCCGCCTTCGCGCCCTGGATCGCTCCGCACAACCCCTTCGATCTCGCGACCATCTCGATCCTCGATGCACGGCTTCCGCCGATCGGCATGGAATATTCCGATCCGAACTATCTGCTGGGCACCGACGACCAGGGCCGCGACATCTTCTCGGGGATCCTCTATGGCGCCCGCATCTCCATCGCCGTCGGTTTCCTGTCGGTCTTCTTCGCCGCCATTGTCGGTGTGCTCCTGGGGCTTATCGCCGGTTATGTCGGCGGCAAGGTCGACGCGGTGATCATGCGCGTGGCCGAGGTCCAACTGACCTTCCCGGCAATCCTGATCGCACTGCTGGTCGACGGCGTCGCCCGTGCCACGTTCGGAAATCTCGACCGGGAACGCTTCGCATTCTGGATCCTGGTCTTCTCCATCGCGCTGTCCTTCTGGGTACAGTTCGCCCGTACGGTGCGCGGCTCGACCCTGGTGGAACGCAACAAGGAATATGTCCAGGCCGCCCGGCTGATCGGCATTCCGCCCTTTTTGATCATGATCCGGCATGTGCTGCCCAACGTCATCGGGCCGGTGCTGGTGATCGCAACGATCAATCTGGGCCTTGCCATCATCACCGAGGCGACGCTGTCATTCCTTGGCGTCGGCATTCCGCCCACCCAGCCTTCGCTTGGAACGCTGGTGCGCATCGGCAACGACTTCCTGTTCTCGGGCGAATGGTGGATCGCGATGTTCCCGGGCTTTGCCCTCGCCGTGCTGGTGCTGGCGGTGAACCTGTTGGGCGACTGGCTGCGCGATGCCTTGAACCCGAAGCTGCGTTGACATGAACACGGACAGAGACGGCTGATCATGATGAGACAACCCCTGCTTTCCGTGAAGGACCTGCGGGTCGAATTTCCCACCCGTCGCGGCGTGCTGACGGCAATCGACGGAATCTCGTTCAACCTGCGCGAGGGCGAGGTACTGGGTGTCGTCGGCGAATCCGGCGCCGGAAAGTCGATCACCGGCACAGCGGTGATCGGCCTGCTAGAGCCACCGGGCCGCATTGCCGGCGGCGAGATCCGCCTCAAGGGCGAGCGCATCGACAACCTGCCGCCGGCCGCCATGCGCAAGCTGCGCGGCAAGCGCATCGGCATGGTGTTCCAGGACCCGCTGACCAGCCTCAATCCGCTCTTCACCATCGGCGACCAGATCATCGAAACGATCATGACGCACCTGCCGGTCTCCGAGCGGGAAGCCCGCGACCGGGCAGTGGCGCTGCTGGAGGAAGTCGGCATTCCGGCGGCCGGACAGCGGCTGTCCGCCTATCCGCATCAGTTTTCGGGAGGCATGCGCCAGCGCGTCGTGATCGCCCTTGCCCTGTGCGCCGAACCGGAACTGGTGATCGCGGACGAACCGACCACCGCTCTCGACGTCTCGGTGCAGTCGCAGATCATCCGCCTGCTGCAGCGCGTATGCCGCGACCACGGCACGGCGGTGATGCTGATCACACACGACATGGGCGTCATCGCCGAGACCGCCGACCGGGTGGCGGTGATGTATTCCGGCCGCATCGCCGAGATCGGGCCGGTCCGGGACGTGATCAAGTCCCCGAGCCATCCCTATACGATCGGCCTGATGGGCGCGATTCCCTCCCTCACCGGCGATCACGACCGGCTGACCCAGATCCCCGGTTCGATGCCGCGTCTCGATTCCATTCCTCAGGGCTGCGCCTTCAACCCGCGCTGCTCGCTGACGATGGACCGCTGCCGTGTCGAGCGGCCAGACCTGATGCCCGCCGGCGAAAGCCACGCCGCCTGCTGGAAACTGCTGGAAACGGAAGGGGCAGGCCGATGAACACGGTCATGCAGCACGCCACTGCGGAAAGCCGTGCCGTCGTCGAGGTCCGGTCGCTCTCGCGCACCTTCGACGTGTCCAAGCCCTGGCTGAACCGGGTGCTGGAGCGCTCGCCGAAAGCCTTCCTCAAGGCCGCGCAGGACATATCCTTCTCCATCTCGAAAGGCGAGACCTTCGCACTCGTCGGCGAAAGCGGCTCGGGCAAGTCGACCGTCGCCAAGATGGTCGTCGGCTTGCTTGAGGCGAGTGCGGGCGAAATCCGCATCGAGGGCGTCGACATGCGCTCGCGCCGCCAGTCGGGGCAGGAGATGCGCGAACTGCGCCGGCGCATCCAGATGATCTTCCAGGACCCCTATGCCAGCCTCAATCCACGCTGGCGGGTCGACCGGATCATCGCGGAGCCGATCCGCGCCTTCAAGCTGGAGAGCTCCGAAGACGCGATTTCCGCCCGTGTCGGCGAGCTGCTCGAACTGGTGCGCCTGCACCCGCGCGACGGCGCCAAATATCCGCACGAGTTCTCCGGCGGGCAACGGCAGCGCATCTGCATTGCCCGGGCACTGGCCTCCAAGCCCGAGTTCCTCGTGTGCGACGAGCCGACCTCGGCGCTGGACGTCTCCGTGCAGGCGCAGATCCTCAACCTGATGCGCGACCTGCAGGACGAGTTCGGGCTGACCTATCTGTTCATCAGCCACGACCTTGCCGTCGTCCGGCACATGGCAAAGCGCATCGGCGTGATGTATCTCGGCCGCCTGGTCGAGGTGGCGGAAAGCCGCGAACTCTTCCGCAACCCGCGCCACCCCTATACGCGGATGTTGCTGGCGGCGATCCCCGATCTGGAAATGACGGGAACCCCGCGCCGTCCGGTCGAAGGCGAAATCCCCAACCCGATCAATCCGCCGAGCGGCTGCGCCTTCCATCCGCGCTGCCCTCTCGCCAATGATCGCTGCAAGCGCGAACTGCCCTTGCTGCAGGACATCGGCGGCGCCGGGGTCGCCTGTCACGCAGTGGAGGAAGGGCGGACCTGACCTCACTCCGCCCCTCTTGACCTTCCAGCGACCGGAAGGCCTATACCCGTTGCCGACACAATCGGAGCCTGTCCCGGCCCTTGCGCCGGACAGCGCTCCTGCAACGGAGAACAGCGGATGACACAGGCCGCCCCTGAAACGCATGACGCGCTCCCGGCGTCGACACCCGGCATGCCGCCTTTCATTCATCTCGATATCGGCGGCATGACCTGTGCGGCCTGCTCGGCCCGGATCGAGAAGGTCCTCGGCCGCAAGCCCGGCGTCTTGCGCGCCACCGTCAACCTGCCCCTGGAGACAGCCGTCATCCAGACCGATGGCAGCGTGACGCCCGCCGAGATCATCTCCGCCGTCGAGGCAACCGGTTACACCGCCAGCGAACGCTCCACCGGCTGGCAGGAAGAAAGGCGCCAGCAGGACGAGACGGACGCCCGCATCCGCCGCGACGAGCGGCGCACGTTGCTGCTTCTGCTCTTTTCCGCCCTGATGTCGGCCCCCATGGTCGCCTCGATGGCGGCCGCCCCCTTCGGCGTGATGCTGATGCCGCCCGGCTGGGCGCAGGCGATCCTTGCCGGACTGGTGCAGGTTCTCGTCGGTCGCCGCTTCTATGTCGGCGCCTGGAAGGCCCTTGCCGGCGGCGGCGCCAACATGGACGTGCTCGTGGTCCTCGGCACCACTGCCGCCTATGGCTACAGCCTGGTCCTCACGGTGATGGCCTGGCCGCAGGAACCCGGCCACCTTTATTTCGAGGCGTCCTCGGTCATCCTGACGCTGATCCTGTTCGGCAAGCTGTTGGAAATGCGAGCAAAGCGCACGACAACGGCCGCCATCCGCGCCTTGAGCGACTTGAAACCCCAGGTCGCCCACAGGATCTTGGGCAAGGATATCGAGACCGTCCCGGTCGAGAGCCTGTTTCCGGGCGATGCCATTCTTGTGCGTCCCGGCGAGCGCGTGCCGGTGGACGGCACCGTGCACGACGGCGCCAGCGAAGTGGACGAGGCGCTGCTGACCGGCGAGAGCATGCCGGTTGCCAAGGCCATCGGCGACGAGGTCATCGGCGGGACGATCAACGGGTCGGGCGCCCTGACCGTCGAGGTCACCGCCGTTGCCGGCGACAGCAAGCTCGCCTCGATCATTCGCCTGGTGGAAAATGCGCAGAACTCGCGCGCACCGGTGCAGAAGCTGGTGGACAAGGTTTCCGCGATCTTCGTACCCGTCGTCGTTCTGGTCGCACTCGCCACTTTTGCGGGCTGGTGGTTCTCCGGTGCTGGCCTCGATGCCGCCATCGGCGCGACCGTGGCCGTTCTGGTCATCGCCTGCCCCTGCGCACTCGGCCTGGCAACCCCGACAGCTCTCGTTGCCGGAACCGGCGCGGCGGCGCGCGCCGGCATCCTGATCCGCGACATCGAGGCGCTGGAGACGGCCCACTCGGTCAACACGGTGGTGTTCGACAAGACCGGCACCCTCACCCGGGGCACCCCTGCGGTCACCGACATCCGCGCGTTCGACGGCAACCAGAATCGGCTGCTGCTGATCGCCGCCAGCGCCCAGTTGCCGAGCGAGCATCCTCTGGCCGGGGCCATCGTCGCAGCCGCGCGCGAGCGCGGTCTCGAGCTCTCGCGGCCCGGGAATTTCCGCGCCATCGCCGGCCAGGGGATCGTGGCCGACATTGCCGGCGAACAAGTCCTGATCGGCAACCGCCGGCTGCTCGAGACCCATTCGATCGACACCTTCCTCGTGCAGCAGATTTTCCGGGAGTTCGAGGCCCAGGGAAAGACCTGCGCCGGCATTGCCATCGCCGGCCGGGTCGTCGGCGTGATCGCAATGGCCGACACCTTGCGGGAGGAGACGCCGGTCGCCTTGCGGCGCCTGGCCGCCATGGATATCGAGACGGTGATGCTCACCGGCGATACGGAAGCCGTAGCAAGAGCGGTCGCGGCCGAGGCCGGTATCGGCCGGGTGATCGCCGGCGTCGCGCCTGAAGGAAAGGCGGAAACCATCGCCGAGCTTACGGCAGCCGGCCGGACCGTTGCCATGGTCGGCGATGGGGTCAACGATGCGCCTGCGCTCGCGGCAGCCAGCGTCGGCATCGCCATGGGCAGCGGCACGGAAGTGGCGATGGAGACCGCCGGCATCACCTTGATGCGCTCCCGCCCCGATCTCGTGGCCGATGCGATCGACATTTCCCGCGCAACGGTCCGCAAGATCCGCCAGAACCTGTTCTGGGCCTTCGTCTACAACGTCGTCGGCATCCCGCTTGCCGCACTCGGCATGCTGACACCGGCGCTTGCCGGGGCGGCGATGGCCCTGTCGTCGGTCTCCGTCGTCACCAACGCGGCATTGCTGCGCCGCTGGCGGGCGAAAGAGAGCCGGAAATGACAATGTGGCCGTTGGCTGCGCTATATTGTAATACAAATAGAACAGCCAACGGCCCGGAGACAAGAATGACCGCAAGAGACCCCAAACGCCTGCGTTCGCGCGCGTGGTTCGACAATCCCGACGATCCCGGCATGACGGCGCTCTATATCGAGCGCTACCTGAACTACGGCCTGACACGGGAGGAGCTGCAGTCCGGCAAGCCGATCATCGGCATTGCCCAGACAGGGTCCGATCTCTCGCCCTGCAATCGCCATCACATCGAGCTGGCCAAGCGGGTGCGCGAAGGCATCCGCGAGGCCGGTGGCATCTGTTTCGAGTTTCCGGTTCACCCGATCCAGGAGACAGGCAAGCGGCCGACCGCCTCGCTCGACCGGAACCTTGCCTATCTCGGCCTGGTGGAACTGCTCTACGGCTATCCCATCGACGGCGTGGTGCTGACCATCGGCTGCGACAAGACCACCCCCGCCTGCCTGATGGCGGCGGCAACCGTCAACATTCCGGCCATCGCCCTGTCGGTCGGACCGATGCTCAACGGCTGGCACCGGGGCGAGCGGACCGGCTCCGGCACCATCGTCTGGAAGGCGCGCGAGATGCTCGCGGCCGGCGAGATCGACTATGGCGGCTTCATGGATCTGGTCGCCTCCTCGGCCCCCTCCGTCGGCTATTGCAACACGATGGGCACGGCGACGACGATGAACTCGCTGGCCGAGGCGCTCGGCATGCAGTTGCCCGGCGGCGCAGCCATTCCCGCCACCTATCGCGAACGGGCGCAGGTGTCCTATCAGACAGGTCTCAGGATCGTCGACATGGTCTGGGACGACCTCAAGCCCTCCGACATCATGACCCGCGAAGCCTTCGAGAACGCCATCGTCGTCAACTCGGCCATCGGCGGCTCGACCAACGCGCCGATCCATCTCAACGCGGTCGCCCGGCATCTGGGAGTGCCGCTCGACAATGACGACTGGCAGCGCCTCGGTCACGATGTTCCGCTGATCGTCAACATGCAGCCGGCCGGCGAGTATCTCGGCGAGGACTATCACCATGCCGGCGGCGTGCCGGCCGTCATCGGTGAGTTGATGAAGGCGAACCGCCTGCCCCATCCGCAGGCGCTGACCGTCAACGGCAGGAGCCTTGGCGACAATTGCCGGGAGGCGGAGAACCTCGATACGCGGGTCATCCGGCCGGTAAGCGATCCGCTGGTCGACAAGGCGGGCTTCCTGAACCTGAAGGGCAACCTGTTCGACAGCGCGATCATGAAGACGAGCGTGATCTCGAAGGAGTTCCGCGACCGCTACCTGTCCAACCCGGATGATCCAGATGCCTTCGAGGGACGGGCCATCGTCTTCGAAGGGCCGGAGGATTATCACCACCGCATCGACGATCCGGATCTTCAGATCGACGAGCATTGCCTGCTGTTCATCCGCGGTACCGGTCCGATCGGCTATCCGGGCGGCGCGGAGGTGGTCAACATGCAGCCGCCTGCCGCTCTCATCAAACGCGGCATCCACGCCATGCCCTGCATCGGCGACGGACGCCAGTCCGGCACCTCCGGATCGGCCTCGATCCTAAACGCCTCGCCGGAGGCAGCGGCCGGAGGCGGTCTCGCCCTGCTGAAAACCGGCGACCGGGTGCGCATCGACCTGCGCAAGTGCACCGCCGACATCCTGATCCCGGATGAGGAGTTGGAACTGAGGCGCGCCGAGCTTGCCTCGAGCGGCGGCTTCGCCATCCCGGACCACCAGACGCCTTGGCAGGAGATCCAGCGCGGCATCGTCGATCAGTTCGACAAGGGCATGGTGCTGAAACCGGCGGTCGCCTATCGCGACATCGCCGCCTCCAGGGGATTGCCGCGCAACAATCATTAAGCGCGGGGCGCATGGCCGCAGACACCTGAATGAACTTGACGATTACGTAAGCGTCATGATTGGGTGCAGCCAACGAGGATCCGGCGACAGGAGGACATGGAGCATGACGATGGATGAACTGACGGAGGCCGTGCGCGGCAAGGTGGCCGGTGGCGGCATCTCCGACAGCGTGAAATTCGACTGCGGCGACGCTGGTGTCATCTATGTCGAGGGCCCCAACGTCTCCAACGAGGACAAGGACGCCGACTGCACGATCTCGATCTCGCAGAGCGACCTTGCGGACCTGCTGGCCGGCGAGCTCAACCCGACCACGGCCTTCATGACCGGCAAGATCAAGGTTGCCGGCGACATGAGCGTTGCGATGAAACTGGGCAGCATCGTCTGACTGCCAGCTGCCAAATGTGCAGCCTCAACCAAACGAAAGACCCCGGCGATGGAACCATCGCCGGGGTCTTTGCAGTTGCGGCCTTGCCGGACCTTGAGGTCAGCCCGTGCGGGTGACCAGCTCCGGCCCCATCAGCGAGTAGGGCAGCCAGGTCGACAGCGCCGGCACATAGGTCACCAGGATCAGGAAGATGAACAGGATCAGCACGAAGGGTGCTGCCGCCCGCACCACCTGAACAAGGCTCATGCCGGTTATGCCTGATGTCACGAACAGGTTGAGGCCGATGGGCGGCGTGATCATGCCGATCTCCATGTTCACCACCATGATGATGCCGAGATGGATCGGATCGACCCCGAGCGCCATGCCGATGGGGAACACCACCGGAGCGACGATCAGCAGCAGGCCCGACGGCTCCATGAACTGGCCGCCGATCAGCAGCAGGATGTTCACGGCGATCAGGAAGGTGAACCAGGTGAAGCCCGCACCGATCATCCAGTCGGTGATCGCCTGCGGAATCCGCTCGGCCGTCAGGGTGTGAGCGAAGAGCAGCGCATTGACGATGATGAACATCAGCATCACCGTCGTCTTGGATGCATCGACCAGCACCTTGCGCGTGTCGCTGTGGACGCAACCCGGCAGGAAATAGATGATCGTCAGCCAAACGTTGCGCCCCACTGCCGCGGGCAGCGACTCCCCGTCCCTGCGCATCGGGACACCCTTGAGCGGCCCCATGTCGCGATAGATAAAGATGGCGATCAGGAACGAATAGACCGCAGCCACCGCCGCAGCTTCGGTCGGCGTGAAGATGCCGCCGTAAATGCCGCCGAGGATGATGACGATCAGCAGCAGGCCGAAGCCTGCCTCGCCGGCCGCCGAGGCGACCTCTCCCAGCCCGCCGAAAGGCTGCTTGGGCATGTTCTTGATGCGCGCGTTCACGTAGATCGCCGCCATCAGCATCAGGCCGGCAACAAGGCCCGGAATGACGCCGGCAAGGAACATGCGGCCGACGGAAACGTCAGTCGCAGCCGCATAGACCACCATGACGATGGACGGCGGAATGAGAATGCCGAGCGTGCCCGCATTGGCGATGACGCCGGCGGCGAATTCCTTCGTGTAGCCGACCTGGCGCATGCCGGCGATGGCGATCGTTCCGATCGCAACCACGGTCGCCGGCGAGGAGCCGGACAGCGCGGCAAAGAGCATGCACGAGAACACCGCCGCGATCGCCATGCCGCCACGCAGATGGCCGACGCAGGCGATGGCGAAGCGGATGATGCGCCGGGCGACGCCGCCTGTCGACATGAAGGCCGAGGCGAGAATGAAGAAGGGAATCGCCAGGAGCGTGTAGTTCTGCGAGGCCGTGAACAGCTGCAGAGCGACCGAGGACATGGAGTCCTGGGAGAAGAAGGCGATCGTCAGGACGCTGGACAGGCCCAGCGCGATCGCGATCGGGACGCCGAGGAACAGCAGCCCGAGCACCATGATGAAGAGAACACCGGCTTCCATGGCGGGATCAGTCCTTCAGCACGTTTTTGTTTTCGGCAACGAGCTCTTCCGCTTCGTGCGCTGCGATCATCATCTCGCGCTTGCCGGTGACGATCTGCCAGGCGGCCTGGGCACAGCGGAAGGCGAAAAGGGCCAGTCCCACGGGCAGGATCAGATAGGCGATCCAGCGCTGCACGCGCTCCTGGGTGCCGAACATCTCCTGAACCAGCTCCGGGTAGCGCAAATCATCGAGACCGATGCCGATGCGATACATGCGCGACCAGTAGTCGATGGCCCCGCCGCGCGTGCTGATGCCGAACCATTGCAGCCAGTCGGAATGCAGCAGGATGACCGCATAGGCCACACCGCAAAGAGCACCGAAAATCGCGAAGATGCGGAAGATCGGCGCCGGGAACAGGCGAATGATGGCATCGACGCCCAGATGCGTGCCCATCTTCACCCCGTAGCTCATGCCGAAAAGGATCAGCCAGGCAAAGAGGATGCGGGTGAGTTCGAGCGCTCCGGTCCAGCCGGAGTTGAAGCCGTAGCGGGCAACCACCTGAGTGAAGGTCACGATGGTCATCGCCGCGAGCAGAAGCGCGATCACGTTCTCCTCGAAGCGCGTGACCCAGTTGTCGACGCGTTGCATCGCTTCCCCCAATGTATCTGTTTTGTCGGGAACGAGGTTCGGAAAGCTCCCGGTCCGGCGCAAGGGGCAAGGCCCTCGTCCTGCGCAACCGCCGGGAGCGATCCGATAGGCCAAACCGCCCGCGAACCCGAGGGTGCGCGGGCGGTCCGGATCAATGTCAGCTGGGGCTGTTCGAAGCCTGGGCAGCCTCGATCAGCTCTTCGCCGATATCGCCCCGGAACTTGTCCCAGACCGGCTTCATGGCATCGACCCAGGCCTTGCGCTGCTCCGGGGTAAGCACCCGGATCTCGCTGCCGGCATCCAGGATCTTCTGGCGGTTTTCGGCTTCCTGGCCGGCGACGGCCGCATTGGCGGCAACAGTGACCTCGTTGACGATGGTCAGGAACTGGTCACGCACATCCGGCTCGAGACCGTTCAGCCACTCGTCGGACGTGACGAGCAGATAGGCCAGCAGCTGGTGGTTGGTCTCGGTGATACCGTCCTGCACCTCGAAGAACTTCTGGGTGTAGATGTTGGACCAGGAGTTCTCCTGACCGTCCACGACGCCGGTCTGCAGCGCGCCGTAGACCTCCTTGAAGGCCAGCTTCTGGGCATTCGCACCCATGGCGGCGATCATGGCCTCGGCAACGTCCGACGTCTGGATACGGAACTTCAGGCCAGTGGCGTCCGTCGGCAGCAGCAGCGGCTTGTTGGCCGAGAACTGCTTCATGCCCGAGCTCCAGTAGCCGAGGCCGACGAAGCCGACGTCGGTCATCGAGTTCAGCAGCTCCTTGCCGGGCTCGCTGGCCGCGAAGCGATCGATCGACGACAGGTCGTTGAACAGGAACGGCAGGTCGAAGAGGCGGTACTTCAGCGTATAGGCCTCGAACTTCGACAGGGACGGGGCCGCGAGCTGCACGTCGCCGAGCAGCAGGGCTTCCATCACCTTGTCGTCGTCGAAGAGCTGCGAGTTCGGGAACACCTGCATGCAGGCCTTGCCGTTCATCTCCTCGTTGACGCGCTTGGCAAGCAGGGTCGCCGCGTCGCCCTTGGGGTGGCCGGAGCCGGCAACCACGTGGCTGAACTTGATGACCATCTCGCCGTCGTCGCAATCGGCGAGAGCCGGAGCGGCGAAGGTGAGGCATGCGGCGGCAACCGCAGCCGTTGCGAACTTTTTCATGGATGTCCTCCCAGACATGTTTTGCCGCGCTCGGGCGCGCGGACGGGTGATCCGGCAAGAGATGCCGGTTTATTCGCGCCCCACAATTAGCAACATGTGTGCCAAATGCCTGAGAGGCGAGCAAGTCGCCCGTTTTGCGGGCAGGGCAGGATCGCGCCCGTCCCGCTCCAAGCTGGAAATGTGCAGGAAACGACACATCATTCAGAAAGGATGTGTCGACATCGACACATCCGGCCGGACCTCAGCCGGGGAAGTCGCCTTCTGAAGCCGTGCGGTCGAGGCCGTACTTGCGGATTTTTTCGTAGAGCGCCTTTCGCGACAATCCCAGTCCTTCATAGGTCGCCTTCAGGCTGCCGCCGTTCTTGGCGAGCTCTTCCGCAATCACCGCTCGCTCATAAGCGGCAACGCGCTCGGACAGAACCGTCGCCTCGGCCGTGCCGCCCGCAGGTCCCGTACCCCCTGGCCGCTCGAGCCCGAGGACGAAACGATCGGCGACGTTCCGCAATTCCCGGACGTTCCCGGGCCAGTCGCGTGCGATCAGCTCGCTGACGAAGGCTGGCATCACGTCGGGGATTTCCCGCCGGTAGCGGGCGCGCGCCTCGCGTGTCAGGTGATGAAAGAGCAAAGGAATATCTTCCTTGCGCGCCCTGAGCGGGGGAATTTCGACGGTGACGACATTCAGCCGGTAAAACAGGTCCTTGCGGAACCGCCCCGCATTTCCGGCCGCCTCCAGATCGTCCTTGGTCGCCGCCAGGAAGCGCACGTCCAGGGGTATTGTCCGGTTGGAGCCCAGCCGCTCTATCGTGCGTGTCTCGATCACCCTGAGCAGCTTGACCTGAAGATCGAGCGGCATCGACTCGATCTCGTCGAGAAAGACAGTGCCGCCATGCGCATGCTCGAGCTTGCCGATCCGCTGGCTTGCCGCCCCCGTGAAGGCGCCTTTCTCGTGGCCGAAAAGCTCGGACTCGATGATTTCCGCCGGCAGGCCACCGCAGTTGAGCGCAACGAACGGCCCCTCCCGGCGATGCCCCTCCTCGTGAAGGGCGCGCGCCACCACTTCCTTGCCGGCCCCGGTCTCGCCGATGATCAGCACGTCGGCATCGGTGCCGGCGAGCGCTCCGACGAGCCCGCGCAGCCGCTCCATTGCGGCGGATCGGCCGACCAGCCGCCCCTCCAGGCCGGTCCTGCTGGCCAGTTGTTCGCGCAACAGGCGATTCTCGAGCACCAGGCGCCGTTTCTCCAGCGCCCGCTCGATCACCGTCGACAGCCGGCTGACCGGAAACGGCTTCTCGATGAAGTCATACGCCCCGGCCCGCATCGCCTGGACCGCGAGGGGCACGTCGCCGTGACCTGTGATGAGAATGACCGGCAGGGCGGGGTCGATCTCCAGCGCCTTGCGCATCAGATCGAAACCATCCGTCTGGGGCATGCGGATGTCCGTCACCAGCACACCGTAGAAATCCCGGCCGAGAGTCCCGAACACTCCGGACGCGCCTTCGAACGTGTCGACGCTGTGGCCGGCCAGCTCCAGTCCTTCCGCAAGCGCTTCACGCAGATCGGGCTCGTCATCGACGAGCAGCACCGTCGCCTTGTCCATCAGTGTTCCGTCTTGTCACCGCAAATGCGCCATCGGGCGAGCAACACTCTACTCCGCCGCATCGCTCAGCCCCTCGGCCAGCGGCAGCCGAACCGTGAAGACGGCACCGCCGCCCTCCGCATGGCGCACGGTCAAGCTGCCCGAGAAATCGTGGACGATCTTGTAGGCGATCGAAAGCCCGAGGCCCAGCCCCTTGCCGACCTCCTTGGTGGTGAAGAACGGATCGAACACCTTCGGCAGGAGATCGGAGGAGATGCCCGGGCCGTTGTCCCGCACCTCGATCACCGCCAGGCCTGCCTCGCTGCGGGTGGTCATAACCACCTGTCCGTCGTCACGCGCCTCCACGGCATCGAGCGCGTTGGAGACGAGGTTGAGGACCACCTGCTCCAGCCGCACATGCCCGCCCACGACCGAAAGCGGCCCATCGAGATGCGTAACAGTCAAGCGGGCGCTGCCCTGCTTGATCCGCGGCGACAGCAACATCATGGCCTCGTCGACAACCGGCTTCAGGGCTGTCGGCCGCAGGTCGGTACCGGCCCGGCGGCTGAACCCCTTCAGCACACGGGAAATCTCTGCCATCCGCTCGACCATCAGGATGATGCGGTCGAGCGCACTGCCCACCCGCTCGCCCATGCCGCGTTCGAGAAACTGCTTGGCATTGTCGGCATTCGAACGGATCGCGGCCAGCGGCTGGTTGAACTCGTGCGAAAGGGCCGCGGACATCTGGCCGAGCGTCGCCATCTTCGCGGCCTGCACCAGGTCGGCCTGCATGTTCCTGAGCTCCGCCTCCGCGGCCTCGCGCTCGGTGACCTCGCGGGCGAGCCGCGCATTCGCCTCGGAAAGGTCGCGGGTGCGCAGGCGCACTTTCCGTTCCAGGCGCAAGGCGGCGATCTTGTCTTCGCGCAGGCGGCGCAGAACGGCGACACGCCGGTCGGCCGCCACCCAGCCGACCACGCTCGCCAGCAGACAGATCAGTACGGCGATCGCTGCAACCTTCTGGCTCTGCGAGCGGGCATCGGCCGTATCGGCGAATGCCGCGACCTGCCAGTCCAGCACGGGCAGCGTCCGCGCCATCCTGAGATAGGGTCCGCGCCCGGCCGCGCCATTGAAGCGAACATATTCCGCTTCGGTGGCGGCAGCGGCCGCACCGTCTCCGGTTCGCGGCACCTCGGCCGTCCCAAGCACGGCGAAGCGCTCGCTCGCCCTTTGGCCGCGCCACGCCGGGCGGTTGGTGGCCACGATCTCTCCCCTCGTGTCGATCGCCACGATGGGCGCCGGGCTCAGGGCCCAGGCCTGCTCGATCTCAGCAAGGCTGACGCGCACGACCACGATGCCGACGACGAGACTGCCGGCGCGGACGGCCGAGGCGAAGACGTAGCTGCCCGGCTCGCTGCCGTTGCCTCGCCGATAGGCGCGACCGAGGCGGCCCTGCTGGGCCTCCGCCAATGGCAGCTGCTCCAGGCTGTTGCCGGGCGGCCGGGGCGACATATGGCTGGACGCGATCAGCGCGCCGGTCGCATCGAGAAACAGGACCTCCTGCGCTCCGGCCATGCCGGCAACCAGCGCAGCCGCCCGCTCGCCCAGCGCCGCGTCCCGGCGCAGGATGATGTCCCGCACATCTGGACGTTGCGCCAGCAGCGGCGACAGGAGGCGGAACTTGTCGAGCTGACGCTCCAGCGTTGCCGACTGCACGGACAAAAGCGCCTGCGCCCTCGTCGCCACCTCGGCGGCGAACAACCGCGAAGCGGTTTCCCATGTCACCCAGCCGATCAACACGGTCACCGGCAAGGCGCAGCACAGCACCAGGATATGTTGCGAATTGCGCCTGGCCCATCTGGCAAGCGTTGTCATGACCGTGTCTTTCCCCAGCGTTTCGGGGCGATCCTAGCGATCCGGACGGCCGGGCACAAATCGCGGGAGCACGAGTTCAGGCACGCCGGTCCGCGCGGATCATCTCCGCGGCCTTTTCGGCGATCATCATCGTTGGAACCGCCGTGTTGCCGGAGGTGATCGCCGGCATGACGGACGCATCCGCAACGCGGATGCCGGCAACGGCGCGCAGCCGCAGACGCCCATCGACGACCGAGGCATCGTCCGCACCCATCCGGCAGGTCCCCACCGGATGAAAGATCGTCGTGCCGATATCGCCCGCGGCGCGCGCCAGGTTCTCGTCGCTGCGCACCAGGGGACCGGGCAGGTGCTCGACCGGCGAAAAGCGCGCCATCGTATCCGTTGCCATGATGCGCCGGGTGAGGCGGATGCTGTCGGCAGCAACCTTGCGGTCCCCGGCCGTGGACAGGTAGTTCAGGCGGATCTCGGGATGAGCCAGCGGATCCCGGCTCGCGACATGCACGCTTCCCCGGCTTTCGGGGCGCAGATTGCACACGCTCAAGGTGATCGCCGGAAAGGAATGGAGCGGCTCGCCGAACTTGTCGAGCGACAGCGGCTGCACGTGATACTCGATATTCGCGGTCTCGAATGCCGGGTCGGATTTTGCAAAGACGCCGAGCTGCGATGGCGCCATGGACATCGGCCCGGAACGCGACAACGCATATTCCATCGCGATTCTCGCCTTGCCGAGCAGGTTCGAGGCCCGCTGGTTGAGCGTGACCGCGCCGCTGACCTTGAAGATCGTGCGGATCTGCAGGTGGTCCTGGAGATTGCTCCCCACCTGCCGGCTTTGCGCGACCGTTTCGATGCCCTGTCGCGCAAGCACCTCCGGATCGCCGATGCCCGACAGTTCCAGAATTTGCGGGGACCCGATGGCCCCTGCCGAAAGCACCAGTTCACCCGCCACTCTCGCCTGCGCGGGAGCGCCGTCGACGCGCAGCTCGACGCCGCTCACCCGGCCTTCGGCGACCGTCAGTCTGGTCACCTGCGCACCGGTAACGATCTTCAGGTTCTGGCGGTTCGCGACCGGCTTGAGAAAGCCCTTGGCAGCGGTCCAGCGGATGCCTCCGCGCTGCGTCACCTGGAAATAGGACGAGCCGAAATTGTCGCCGCGGTTGAAGTCGTCGATCTTCGGGATCCCGACCTCCTCGCAGGCATCGCGCACCGCATCGAGAATATCCCAGGACAACCGCTGCCGCTCGACGCGGCATTCGCCGCCCCGGCCATGCATGTCGTCGGAGAGCTCGTAATGGTCCTCGGCACGGCGGAACAGCGGCAGCACATCGTCCCAGCCCCAGCCCTCCAGCCCCATCTGGCGCCAGCCATCATAGTCGCGCGCCTGGCCGCGCATGTAGATCATGCCGTTGATGGCGGAGCAGCCGCCGAGCACGCGGCCGCGCGGATAGGAGAGAGAGCGCCCGTTGAGGCCGGGATCCGGAGCGGTCTTGAAGCCCCAGTCGGTTCGGGGATTGCCCATGCAATAAAGGTAGCCGACGGGAATGTGAATCCAGACGTAGTCGTCCTTGCCGCCAGCCTCCAGCAGCAGGACCTTGACCTGCGGATCGGCCGAAAGGCGGTTGGCCAGCACACAGCCGGCCGAACCCGCACCGACGATCACGTAGTCCCATTCCCCCAGGTCGCGCATGGTTCCTCCCTGCCCTGGCCCGCGTGGAGCGGAACGATGCCCGCTGCCGCCAGCAATGGCAAGGAGGGAAAGCCCGGCGCCCGGACCGGCCGGACGCCGGCCGTCTCAGAGCGAGGCTTCGGCCTCTGCGACCGCGCGATCGACCTCTTCCGCAAGTCCAGGCTCCAGCCCGAGACGGGCGGCCAGCATCTGCAGATAAGCGCGCTCCGCGGG
The DNA here is from genome assembly GCF_009789575.1 of Stappia indica. Lineage (NCBI taxonomy): Bacteria > Pseudomonadati > Pseudomonadota > Alphaproteobacteria > Hyphomicrobiales > Stappiaceae > Stappia > Stappia indica. The sequence goes on from NZ_CP046908.1 coordinate 2,309,556, forward strand.
GTGATCCGGATCGATGGCCAGACGCGAGGCGGCATAGACTTCCAGCGCCGCTTCAGGGCTCTTCGCCCCCTTCACCACCCGGTCGATGTCGAGCGGCGCGCGCAGCTCGTCCATCACGAAGGCCTTGGCCTCGCTGTCGAGGTCGAGCGTATCAAGCTTGTCGAAGATCTTGCGCTGCTCGTCCGCATCGATATGCCCGTCGGCCTTTGCCGCCGAGATCATCGCGGTCAGCAGGACGAGCGCGAACTCCTCCTCCCCGCCCGGCTGACGCGCCGGCGAAAACGGCGAATCGGAGGGAGGCGGCAGTACCGGGGCAGAAGAGGACGCGGTGTCCGGCGCACCCTGCGCAGACGCCGGGGCGGCTCCGCCACCCCCGCGATAATCGCGATAGGCCTTGTAGGCGAGACCGGCAACCAGGGCCATGCCGCCATAGGTCAGCGCCTTCTTGCCGATCTTGCGGCCACCCTTGGTGCCAAGGAGCAGGCCTGCAAGGCCGCCTGCCAGCGCGCCGCCGGCGAGTCCGCCGGAGCCGGAGGACCGCAGATAGTCCTGGCCGCGCGCCAGAAGATCGCCGGCCCCACTTCCGCCGGAACCAGTGCGTCCGGACCCTGCCGAGGAACCGCCACCCTGGCCCATGAACTCCTCAAGCAGCTTGCGTGCATCGAACATCGTTATCTGTCTCCAGTCCCTTGCGATTGGCGGCAGTCCGGGACGTGCCCGGGTCGCATTCATGACTGCAAATGGGAACAGAAAGTCGCGACCGCAAGCGCAGGGCGTCACCGCTCAGGCGAAAGGCAGGCGGTTGTCGTCCTTCAGCGTCTCCATGGCGATGGACGAGCGCACGTTGCGCACCGCCTCGTGCGGCAACAGCTCGTCATTGATGAAGCGCGACAGCGCCGCAAGATCGGCGACCGCCACCTTCAGCATGTAGTCCATGTCGCCCGTCAACACATGCGCCTCCTGGACCTCGGGCAAGGCGCGTACCAGATCGCGGAAACGGCGGGCGTTCTGGCGGCTGTGGGCATTGAGCGCGACGCCGACGAAGGCAACCACGCTGAACCCGACGGCCGCGGCATCGACATCGGCCCGGTAACGGCGGATGACGCCGGCCTCCTCCAGCCGTTGACGTCGGCGGGAGACCTGCGAGGCCGACAGTCCGATCCGCTCCCCAAGCTGCTGGTTGGTGACCGCCGCATCGTCCTGCAGGCTTGCAAGCAGGCGAATATCGAAAGGGTCGAGGTCCGTCATCTTGTGCGCGTCCAGCTCTATCAGTGCACGTTTCATGCATTGATAATCCATTACCCACCCAAAATGCACGCACCTTGCATCGATCCGGGCGCATACTGTGCGAAGTTTGGCTTTCCAGAGGAGGACAGCATGGGACCGTTTCCGCACGACGCACCGCCCGCCAAGATCGACGACACCAACCCGGCCGGCACGGACGGCTTCGAGTTCGTCGAGTTTTCCCACCCCGAGCCGGAAAAGCTCGACGCCCTGTTCCGCCGCATGGGCTATGTGCCCGTCGCCAAGCACAAGACCAAGGCAATCACCCTCTACCGCCAGGGCGACATCACCTATGTGCTGAACGCCGAGCCCGGCTCGCACGCGATGCGCTTCGTCGAGGAGCACGGCCCCTGCGCCCCCTCGATGGCCTGGCGCGTGGTCGATGCCCGTCACGCGTTCGAGCATGCGGTGAAGAAGGGGGCAACGCCCTATCACGGCGACGACAAGGCGCTGGACGTCCCCGCCATCGTCGGCATCGGCGGCTCGCTGCTCTATTTCGTCGAGACCTACGGCGCCAAGGGCTCGGCCTATGACGACGAGTTCGAGTGGTTGGGCGAGCGAGATCCGCGTCCGGCAGGGGTCGGCTTCTATTACCTCGACCACCTGACCCACAACGTCTATCGCGGCAACATGGACAAGTGGTGGGACTTCTACCGCGACCTGTTCGGGTTCAAGCAGATCCACTTCTTCGACATCGACGGCCGCATCACCGGTCTCGTCAGCCGGGCGATCACCTCGCCTTGCGGCAAGATCCGCATCCCGCTCAACGAGTCGAAGGACGACACCAGCCAGATCGCCGAGTATCTTCGCAAGTACAAGGGCGAAGGCATCCAGCATATCGCGGTCGGAACGGACAACATCTACGACGCCACCGACCTCCTGTCGGACAACGGGCTGAAGTTCATGCCGGGTCCGCCGGACACCTATTACGAGATGTCCCGCGAGCGCGTGCATGGCCATGACGAACCCATCGAGCGGATGAAGAAGCACGGCATCCTGATCGACGGCGAAGGCGTGGTGAACGGCGGGATGACCAAGATCCTGCTGCAGATCTTCTCCAAGACCGTCATCGGTCCGATCTTCTTCGAATTCATCCAGCGCAAGGGCGACGAAGGCTTCGGCGAAGGCAACTTCCGCGCCCTGTTCGAATCGATCGAGGAAGACCAGATCCGCCGCGGCGTGATCAAGGCCGACGCTGCCGAGTAAGGCAGCGCCGGGTCAACGAAGAAACCGAAGGGGAGCGGCAGGTCCGCTCCCCTTTTTGTTGCGGGTTGTGGGTTCGATCAGGTCGTGGCCCGGCCGCGCAGGGCGTCGAGGAACGAGTTCGCCCAGGACGCGGCATCGTTCTGGCAAATGCGGTCGAAGATCGCCTGCCAGCGCGACCGGCGCTCGTCGAGCGGCATGTTGAGGGCGGTCTGCAGGCTGGACGCCACACCTTCCGCCGAATGCGGGTTGACGATCAGCGCCTCCGGCATGCCTTCCGCCGCCCCGGCGAACCGCGACAGCACCACGACACCGGGATCCTCTGCCCGCTGCGCCGCAACATATTCCTTGGCGACCAGGTTCATTCCGTCGCGAAGCGGCGTGACCAGCGCCACGCGGCTGGCACGATAGAGCCCGGCAAGCGCCCGCCGGGTGAAGGATCGGGTCATGTAGCGGATCGGCGTCCAGTCGAGATCGGCGAACCGGCCGTTGATATTGCCCGACAGTTCCTCCAGCTCACGCCGGATTTCCGCGTAGGCGTCGAGATCGGCTCGTGACGGTGGGGCCACCTGCATCAGGCTCACCCTGCCCCGGTTCTCCGGATAGTCCTCCAGCAACCGGCCGAACGCCCGAAACCGCTCCGGCAATCCCTTCGAATAGTCGATACGGTCGACCCCGATGATCTGCTGGCGGCCGGTGAGCAGTTTCTCTGTCCGCATGGTGTTGCGGCGCGCTTCCGGCGTCGTCGCCTGCCGGGCGAACCCGGCCGCGTCGATGCCGATGGGAAAGGCACGCGCAATGACGGAGCCGCCGGCGACATCCAGCCGCTCGCCGTCGCGCTCGATCGCGCCCAGTTCCTCCACCGCGAACCGACGGAAGTTCGCCGCATCCCGGCGCGTCTGGAAGCCGACCACGTCATAGGCGAGCATTCTGCGAACCAGCCGTTCGGCGTTCGGCAGGCCGGCGAGCACCTCCGGCGCCGGGAACGGAATGTGCAGGAAAAAGCCGATCGGATTGCCGACCTCCATCGCCCGCAGCTCCGCCGCGAAACCGAGGAAATGGTAGTCGTGGACCCAGATCATGTCGTCGGCCTGCAGCAGCGGGCGCAGCCGCGTTGCGAAACGCTCGTTGACCCGCCGGTAGCCTTCCTCGAACCGCCGGTCGAAATCCGCAAGGTCCAGGCGGTAATGCAGCACCGGCCAGAGCGTGCGGTTGGCATAGCCGGCATAGAACTCGTCGTAATCGGCCTGGGTCATGTCGACCGTCGCCATCGCGACCTTGCGGGTGCCCCCGCCCTGCTTGAGATTGCCGAAAGTGCCTTCCTCGGAAACCTCGCCGCTCCAGCCGAACCAAAGCCCTCCCATCTCCGTCAGCGCGTCGACAAGCGCCACCGCCAGACCGCCCGCCCGCCCCGTATCCTTGAGCGGTCCGACACGATTGGAGACGACGACAAGTCTGGACATGGGTTCCTCCGGTTTGCGTGTCCGCCCGCATGGGCACAGGCCGACATCGGCCCGCAGGCCGCACCGGGCGGGCACGGGAATGATCAGGTCAGGGCCGCAGAAGACCTGCGGGCCGATTCGAGCGTCAGGTCACACGAGGCTTTCCCATCCGGCCGACAGCCGCATGGCGCCATTGATGATACCGACCATCGAATAGGTCTGGGGGAAGTTGCCCCACATCTCGCCGGTCACCGGATCGGTGTCCTCGGACAACAGGCCGACATGGTTCCGGCAGGACAGCATCGTCTCGTAGATGTCGCGTGCCTCTTCCTTCCGGCCGATCCGCGCCAGCGCGTCGATGTACCAGAAGGTGCAGATGTTGAAGGCGTTCTCCGGCGCGCCGAAATCATCGGCGGCATGATAGCGGAACAGATGCTTGCCGCGGCGAAGGGTCTCGCCGATCCGCTCCACCGTCGCGATGAAGCGCGGGTCCTGCGGCGGCAGGAAGCCGACCTCGGCGATCAGCAACAGGCTGGCATCGAGATCGCGCCCCTCGAAGCTTTCGACAAAGGCGTTGGTGTTCTGGTTCCATCCGCGCGATAGGATCACGGAGCGGATGGTATCGGCACGCTCCTGCCAGAGCAGGGCCCGCTCGTTCCGGCCGAACTGCCGCGCGATCTTGGCGAGCCGGTCGCAGGCCGCCCAACACATCAGCGAGGACGAGGTGTGGACGCGCGCACGGGTGCGCAGCTCCCACAGTCCCGCATCGGGCTGATCGTGCATGGCGAAGGCGCGCTCGCCGATCACTTCCAGCCGCTCGAAATCGTCGACGCGGGGCTGGCGAAGGAGCCTCTTGTCGAAGAAGGCCTGCGAGGCGCCGAGCACGATATTGCCGTAGACGTCGTGCTGGAAATGTTCGTACGCCTGATTGCCGACCCTGACCGGCCCCATGTTCCGGTAGCCGGGCAGGTCCACCGTCGTCTCGATCAGGCGGTCTTCCAGCGCGATGCCGTAGAGCGGCTGGACGTGGCCGCTGCCGGTCATCGAGGCGATGTTGTTGATGTAGCGGAGATAGTTCTCCATCGTCTCCATCTCGGAGAGCGAGTTGAGAGCCCGCACCACGAAGAACGCATCGCGCAGCCAGCAATAGCGATAATCCCAGTTGCGCCCGCTGTTCGCCGCTTCCGGGATCGAGGTCGTCACCGCGGCGATGATCGCACCCGTTTCCTCATAGGTGCACAGCTTCAGCGTGATCGCAGCGCGGATCACCGCTTCCTGGTAATCGAGCGGCAGGCCGAGGCGCCGGGTCCAGAGCCGCCAGTGCAGCACCGTCTCTTCCTCGAACTCGCGGCACAGCGTCTCGGGATGATGGGTCAGGCTTTCATCGGGGCCGAAATAGAACGACACCGGCCCGTCGAGCAGGAACGGCGTCTCGTCGCGCACATAGGTGATCGAGGCATTGGTCGTCAGCCGCACCGTCTGGCCGTTGCCGACGAAGCGCATGTGATTGGAGCCGTAGGTGACCTCCGGGGTGCGTGCGCCATAGTCGAACCGCGGGCGGCAGCGCACACGGATCCGCGGGTGGCCCGACAGGGGGCGGACCCGGCGGACGAGCGCCGTCGGGCGGAACATGCGCCCCTTGGTCTGGAAGCGCGGTGCGAAATCGGTGATTTCGATGGCATTGCCCGCATCATCGAAGATGCGCGTCACCACGACGGCCGTATTCTCCTGATACGACTGTTCGCTGCGGACCGCGTTCTCCAGCTCGATGGCGAACAGCCCGTCGCGTTCGTCGCTGCACGTGCCCAGAAGCCCATGAAAGACCGGGTCGCCGTCGAAGCGCGGCAGGCACAGCCAGACCACCCGCGCCATCCTGTCGACCAGCGCCGCAATCGAGCAGTTGCCGATGAGCGCGAGATCGAGGGAAGCCTTGCGGTCGAGCGTCATGAATGTGGTGTCCTTGCCAGTACCTTTGCCGGGAGGCCGAGAGCCAGCCAGTCGCGAACGCCTTTCACGTCGCTGACGCGGAAACGGGCAAGGCTGTCGGCGGTTCCGACCTTGACCCCGAAACCACCGACGGACTCGGCCGCGCGAATGCCGTCCTCGTCGGTTACGTCGTCGCCCACGAAAACCGGCGTACGGCCGCGAAAGGGATGAAGGTCCATGAAGGTCGCGACCGCCCAGCCCTTGTCGCGAAAGGCGGGCTTTGCCTCCACCACCATCTTGCCATGCACGAGATGCAGGTCGGGAAGCTCGGCGACGGCGGCCTGCATCACCTCCAGGACCGCGTGCTCGCAATCGGGCGCGATCCGGTAGTGGACGGCAATCGCCGGCCCTTTGTCCTCGATGGACACGCCGCGCCCGAGCAAGCCGCTGCCGGCAAGCGCAGCCTTCAGCTCCTCGATCTCGGGAGCCACCGGCGCGCGCACGACGTCTTCGTCCGGATGCAGCCGGGTTTCCAGCCCGTGCAGGCCGGCGCAGGGAAGCCGCAGAGGTGCGAGATAGTGGTCGATCTCATGGATCGGGCGACCGCTGACGATCGCCAGAGCCCCGCCGAGATGCTCGACGAGCCCTTCCAGGCACGCGATGGTCGCCCGGCCGGCCTCGACCGCATCGGGCGTTCGGGCGATTTCGACCAGCGTTCCGTCGAAATCGAGGAACAGGGCGATATCGTCTGTCACGGGCGGTGGCGCGTTCATGCGCAAAGCCTAAGGGAACTCACCCCCGATGAGAAGTCCCGGCCCGGAAAAAGCCTTTCTTCCTGACGCCTTGCCGCACTGCATCAAGCAGCGGATGCATCCGTGAACGCCCCGGGCCCGGGGACAGCCCCATCCGGACACTTGCCAAGGATGATCATGCCGAGAACCTCGTCCTTGGTCACGTCCTGCGTGCGGGCGGAGCCGACCAGCTTGCCGTTCTTCATCACCGCGACCCTGTCCGCCAGATCGAACACGTCATGAATGTCGTGACTGATCAGGAAGATACCGAGCCCCTGCTTTTTCAGTTCCTTGATCAGTTCGGAGACCATCTGCGTCTCCTGCACGCCGAGCGCGGCCGTCGGCTCGTCCATGATCAGGATGCGGGCGTTGAAATAGACGGCCCTGGCGATGGCAACGGACTGCCTCTGACCGCCCGACAGCGCCTTCACCGGCGCCTTGAACTTGCGGAAATTCGGGTTGAGACGGCTGAGGATCTTGCGGGTCTCGGCCTCCATCGCATCGTCGTCGACGAAACCGAGGGGCGTGACGATCTCCCGGCCGAGGAACAGGTTCGACGCCGCATCCAGATTGTCGGCCAGAGCCAGCGTCTGGTAGATCGTCTCGATATTGTAGTTGCGGGCATCCCGCGGGCTGTTGATCGTCGCGCGCTTGCCGTCGATCAGGATCTCGCCGCTGTCCGCGCGATAGGCACCGGACAAGACCTTGATCAGGGTCGACTTGCCGGCGCCGTTGTGGCCGAGCAGCCCGACCACCTCGCCGGGATGCAGGTCGACGCTGACATGGTCGACCGCATGCACGCCGCCGAAGGAGATGCAGATGTCCTGCATCTGGACGAGAGGAGTTGCCATGGCTCAGTCTCCCGTGCGCTTGCGGTAAAGGATATCGACGAGCACGGCCACCACCAGCACCACACCGACAACGATGTTCTGGAGCGGCGCGTCGACGCCGACCATCGCCATGCCCGACTGCAGCGACTGCATGATCAGCGCGCCGAGGATGGCGCCGTAGATCGTGCCGATACCGCCGGACAGCGCTGTTCCGCCGATGACCGCCGCAGCGATCACGCGCAGCTCGTCCAGCGTGCCGATGTCGTTGGTGGAGAAACCGAGGCGGGCCGAAGCAACCGCCGCCGACAGGGCGCAAAGGCCACCCATGATCGCAAAGATCTTGACCGTCAGCAGGCGCGTGTTGATGCCTGACAGCTCGGCCGCGTCCGGATTGCCGCCGGCCGCAAAGATGTAGCGACCGAGCCGCGTCCGCCGGGCGACCACCGTCATGCACACGGCGACGACGATCAGCAGCAGCACCGAGTAGGGCAGGCCGTAAGCCGCCGTGTAGCCCTCCGGCACCTCCAGCCCGCGCGCCGCGAAGTCGCGCCGCAGGACGCGAGCCGGTATTTCGTAGGCGTTGAGGATCGCGATGAAACCGACGATGGCGCCGGCAATGATGGCTCCGAGCGTGACCTCCGCCCAGATCGGCTTGACCGGAAAGCCGTGCGTCTGCTTGCGCCGCCGCGACGAGAACTGCAGCGCGACGGCCACGATCACGGCGAGACCGGCAAAGATCCACGACCACAACTCGCCCAGCGTGCCGCCAATGCCGCCGATCATCGTGAACCGCGCGTCGAGCGGCCCGATGGTCTGGCCATCGGTGATGAACCAGGCCGCGTTGCGCCAGACCAAGAGGCCGCCGAGCGTGACGATGAAGGCCGGGATGCCGAGATAGCCGATCAGCACGCCCTGGAAAGCGCCGATCAGCGTTCCGACGACGACGCCGGCAAGGATCGCCAGGATCCAGATGGCCGGATGGCCGAGTTCCAGGCCGAAGACGGCCGGCAACACCTGCGTCTGCACCATAGCCATCACGGCCGCGACGGTCGCGAGCAGCGACCCGACCGACAGGTCGATATGGCGCGTGACGATGACGAACACCATGCCCGTCGCCATGATGGCAACCGAGACCGTCTGGATCGTCAGGTTGAAGATGTTGCGCGGCGTCAGGAAGTTGCCGCCGGTGAACACGTTGAACACCAGGCACAGGACGACGAACGCGCCGATCATGCCCAGCAGGCGCGTGTCGACCTGCAGCGCAGAGAAGAACGATCTGGTCGCCGGCGGCTTCGGTCCGGTGACTACGGTCTCAGACATGGAAAAGCTCCCGCTTGGAGGGTGGCGCATTCCCTGCGCCCCCTCGCGGCCGGATGTCACCCATCAGCGGCCGCCCTGCCCCGGCCTTGGGCCGGAGCAGGGTCATCGCTTGAAGGACTGGCTCAGTTGCAGGGAGCCGGGCCGCCGCTGACGCCCTGGCACAGGGCATCCTTGGTGATCCAGCCTGCATCGACCACGACCGACAGGTTCTCACGGGTGACCGGGATCGGCGCCAGGAAACGCGCGGTCAGCTCCGCGCCGCCGGGCGAGGTCCACTTGCCCGCGCCCTCGACGCCATCCATCGTACCGCCCTTGGCGAGCGCCACGGCGATCTCGCCGGCCACCTTGCCCAGTTCGCGCGCATCCTTCCACACGGACACGGTCTGCGTGCCCTTGGCGACACGGTTGAGCGCGGCGTGATCGCCGTCCTGGCCGGAAACCGGGATGCCTTCCATACCCTGCGCGGTCAGCGCGGCAACCGCACCGCCGGCCGTGCCGTCGTTGGAGGCGACCACCGCGTCGACAGCGTTGTTGTTGGCGGTGAGGATCTGCTCCATGTTCCGCTGCGCATTGGCGGGCAGCCAGCCGTCCGTATAGGCCTCGCCGACGATCTTGACCTTGCCGGCATCGATGGCTGCCTGCAGGACTTCCTGCTGGCCGCCGCGCAGGAAGTCGGCATTGGGATCGGTGGGCGAACCCTTGATCATCACGTAATTGCCTTCCGGCGCCTGCTTCAGGACCTCGCGAGCCTGCATGCGGCCGACCTCGACATTGTCGAAGGTCAGATAGAAGGCGCGGTCGTCCTCGATCAGGCGGTCGTAGCCGACGACCGGAATGCCCTCGTTGGCAGCTGCCTGGATGGCCGGGCCGATGGCCTGGGAATCCTGCGCCAGAATGATCAGCGCATCGACGCCCTGGGCGATCAGCGCCTCGATGTCCGACAGCTGCTTGGCAGCCGAAGACTGGGCATCGGCGGACACATAGGCGGCGCCGGCGGCCTCGAGCGCGCCCTTGATGGCGGCTTCGTCCGTCTTCCAGCGCTCTTCCTGGAAATTCGACCAGCTGACGCCGACGGTGATGTCCTGCGCCTGTGCATGGATCGGCAGCGCAACGGAAACGAGAAGCGCTCCGGCCAGAAGCGGGTAGAATCTGCGCATGATGTCTTTCCTCCGATTTGTCCCCGCTCCTCCCAAATGCGGAACGAAGGATCATGTATCAGGCAAGCTGTCCCTGGCCTGTGCCTCCCCGGCCGAAGGATGCTTGCTTTGGTTCGTCGGCGTAATTTTATTTTTTTCGACGTCCGAAAAAAAGTTGCTCCAAACGAAAGCCCCTGTCAACATGGTTTCTCGACGAGGATCCGGGATCGTGACAAAAACACCCGGCGAGCGTAAACCCTGGCTACGGCCATGCCTTGCGCGCGACACAGCTCCCGTCTGGGTGGAAACGAACGCTTTGGTGTGGGCATGACGCAGAAGGCCGACCGCGACCAGATACGGCGCCAGAACCGCTCGGTTGTTCTCCAGGCCCTGCGGCGCAAGGGTCCCCAGGCGCGCATCGATCTCGGCCGCGTCACCCAGCTCAGCCCCGCCACCGTCACCTCGATCACCTCCGATCTGATCGCCGAAGGTCTCGTTGCCGGCGTCGATGACGATGCCCAGCGGGAGCGCGAGAAAGGGGCGAGAGGCCGCCCGCGCAGCCTGCTGACGCTCGACGGCTCGGCCGCCCGCGTGCTCGCCGTGAAACTCTCGGTCAACACCATAGAGATGGCACTGGCAGACTATGGCGGCCGGCTGGTCGGGCGGGACGTCGCCTCCTTCGACAGCGCCGCCGTCACCGCCGACGGGTTCGGCCAGATCCTGATCGACAGCCTGCATCGGTTTCTCGACGAACTGGGGGGCCCGCCGCCGGTGATCGTTGCCCTTGCCTCGCAAGGCGTCGTCGACGACAGCGCCGGCACGGTCGCCTGGTCGCCGGCCTTTGCCGTCCGGCATGTGGAGGTGGTGGCGCCGGTCGCGCGCGCCTTCGGCGTGCCCTGCCTGCTTTCCAACGACACCAACATGATCGCCGAGGCACTGCACCGCACGGACCCGGCGCGCTACGGCGGAACCTTTGCCGTACTCTTCGTCGATTACGGCGTCGGCATGGGGCTTTTCGTCAACAACCGGCTTTTCGTCGGTGAAACCGGTGCGGCGGCCGAGATCGGGCATGCCAACCATATTCCCGGCGGGTCTCTCTGCCGGTGCGGCCGGCGCGGCTGCCTGGAGGCCTATCTCGGCGACTATGCCCTGCTGCGGCACGCAAGGGGGCTGGACCTGCAGACGCCGCCTTCCCGCCTGCCGGTCGGGCGCGAGACGATCCGCGAGTTGATCGCTGCGGCACACGCCGGGGAGCAAGGCGCACTCGATGCCTTTCACGCCGGCGGCACTGCCCTCGGCTATGCCTTCGCCCGGGTGATCGCCACGCTCGATCCGCGGCGCATCGTCGTCACGGGAGCTGCAGCCGATGCCTATCCGCTGATGGAGGCGGCTGCACTGGCCGCCCTTGAAGAGGCGCTGGTGGCAGATCTGCGCGGCAGCGTCGAAATCGAAGCGATCCCCTGGGAGGAGGATCTCATCCTGCGCGGCACCGTCGCGCGGGCGCTGCATGCCCTCGACACGGAGGTGTTCTCCGACACCGGGTATGGCAGCCAGAAGGAGGCACAGGGAGGATAGGCCGCATGCCCTGCTGGAAGACTGCCGCCGTGGCGTCACTCGCCCTGCTGGTGCTCGGCGGATCTGCCGGGGCGGGGGGCACTCCGCCATGGAGCGAGAAGGTGCTCGGCGCGCCTCTCGACCTTGAGGCCGTTGCCCAACTGCCCATGCAGGAACGCATCATGGTGCTGCGCGATCACGGCGAGCGCCTGTTCATCGGCAAGTTTCTCGTAGAAGAAGGCGCCGGCCGGCCGATGGCGACACAGGCCATCATTCCGACCAAACGCCGCCGTCCGGTGCATCTGCGCTTCCAGCGTCTTGCAGGGCTCGATGCCAGTTCCTGTTCGTCCTGCCACCATGAGCCGGTCGTCGGCGGAGGCGCGTCCTTCACCGCCAATGTCTTCGTGTCGGAAGGGTTCGAGAGCGCCGACTTCGACACGATCGACCCGCAATTTTCCAACGAACGCGGGTCGCCGGCCCTGCAAGGAGCAGGGCTCATCGAGCTTCTCGCCCGCGAGATGACCGCCGATCTGCAATCCCTGCGCGACACGGCGCTGGAGCAGGCGCGGCATTCGGGCGCAGCGGTAACAGCCGGGCTCGAAACCAAGGGCGTTTCCTTCGGCTCGATCACCGCCCATCCGGGTGGCGGTCTGGATCTGTCGGGGATCGAGGGCATAGATGCGGATCTGGTTCTGCGCCCGTTCTCGCAGAAAGGCGTCTTCGGTTCCTTGCGGCAATTCACGGTGAACGCGCTCAACCACCATCACGGCATTCAGGCTATCGAACGCTTCGGAACCGCCTGGACCGGAACGCCCGATTTCGATGAAGACGGCATCGGGGACGAGATCGGCGCAGCCGACGTCACCGCGCTGGTGGTGTGGCAGGCGACGCTGGCCGCGCCGAGCCGCAAGCAGGATCTGCCCGATGCCTGGCAGCAGGCGGCGACACGCGGGGAGAGCCTCTTTGCGGAAAGTGGTTGCGCGTCTTGCCATATCCCGGCGCTGCCGCTGAAATCGGCCGTCTTCCGCGATCCCGGGCCGATCGAGACGGCCGGCACGCTGCGCGAGGCGGATGTCGAGGCGCCGCTCGAAATCGATCTTGCCGCGCTCGACTTCGTGAAGGCGCTGCCGCGCGATGCGGACGGCAACATTCTGGTCCCGCTCTTCGGCGACCTGAAGCGTCACCGCATCGCCGATGTGCAGGACCCCACCCTCGGCAACGAACTGCTGGGGCAACGCTTCGTCGACAGGGACGTCTTCCTGACGGCCGAACTCTGGGGCGCCGGCTCCACCGCGCCTTACGGCCACCGCGCCGACCTGACCTCCCTCGACGAGGTCATTCGCGCCCATGCCGGCGACGCCCGCACGGCGCGCAAGGCCTATGAAGCCCTGCCGGACGAGGACCGGGAAGCGATCATCGCCTTCCTTCGGAGCCTGGAGATCGCGCAATGACCGGCCGCCATCCGATCCGCCCCGCCGTGGCCCTTGCCGCGTCGGCGCTGACCGCCCTCTTCGCCGCCAACGCGAGTGCAGAAGATGCACCCGCTCCGGTGCCCCGCTTTTCGGAAGAAGCGCGGCAGGCCGGCATCGACCACACCTATTCGGGCCCTTGGGAGTATTTCGTGGGCGGCGGCACGGCGATCTTCGACTGCGACGGAGACCGCCGGCCCGACCTGTTCCTTGCAGGCGGCGAAGGACGGGCCGCCCTTTATCGCAACACCTCGCCCGCAGGCGGGAAGCTGTCGTTCGAGCCGGTCGACACCGGCCTCCCCGAGCGTCTGCTGGAGCAGGTGACGGGCGCCTATCCGCTCGACATCGACAATGACGGCCTGATGGACCTGGCCCTGCTGCGGGTCGGCGAGAACCAGCTGCTGCGAGGGGTGGGCGAGTGCCGCTTCGAGCCGGCCAACCGCCGCTTCTCGTTCAATGGCGGGCGTAGCTGGACCACCGGGTTCGCCGCCGTGTTCGAGAAGGGCCTCGCCTTTCCCACCCTCGCCTTCGGCAATTATGTCGACCGCAGCGCCCCCGGCTCGCCCTGGGGAACTTGCGACGACAATGCGCTCCACCGCCCGCGCGCCGGCAACGCCCCAGACTATTCGGACGGATTTGCCCTGACGCCCGGTTATTGCAGCCTCTCGCTCCTGTTCACCGACTGGAACCGCTCCGGCGAACCCGCGCTGCGCGTCTCCAACGACCGGCACTATTATCGCGGCGGCGAGGAGCAGCTCTGGGCATTGCCGCCCGGCCGGCCGCCGCGCCCCTATCGTCGCAGCGACGGCTGGCGCCATCTGAAGATCTGGGGAATGGGCATCGCCACGACGGATCTCGACGGCGACGGATTGCCCGAATACGCCCTCACCAGCATGGGCGATACCAAGCTGCAGACCATCGACCAGGAGAGCGACGACCTGTTGCCGGTCTATCGCGACATCGCCTTCGACAAGGGCGTGACGGCGCACCGCCCCTACGCGGGCGAGGACATGCGCCCCTCGACCGGCTGGCACGCCGAGTTCCAGGACGTCAACAACGACACGCTTCAGGATCTGTTCATTGCCAAGGGCAATGTAGAGGCGATGCCGGACTTTGCCGCCTTCGACCCGGACAACCTGCTGATCCAGCAATGGAGCGGTCGCTTCGCGGAACAGGGAGAGCGAGCCGGCATTGCGCTCGACCGCCGCGGCCGCGGCGCCGGCCTTGCCGATTTCAACATGGACGGGCTGCTCGACCTCGTGGTCGTGAACCGCTCGGCGCCCGTCAGCCTGTTCCGCAATCTCGGCCGCGACGATGGCAGCCAGAAGCCGAAGCCGCTGGGCAACTGGATCGCCATCGCGCTGTCGCAGGACGGGCCGAACCGCAATGCCGTCGGCGCAAAGCTGAGCATCCGCGTCGGCGCTCGCAGCCTCACCCGCGACCTCGGCATTGGCGGCGGCCACGCGTCCGGCCAGGCCGGCTTCGTCCATGTCGGTCTTGGCGTTGCCGAGCGGGCCGTCATCCGGGTGCGCTGGCCCGATGGCGACTGGAGCCACGGCTACCGGGTGTTCGCCAACCAGTTCGTACTGATCGAGCGCGGCGAGGAAAGTGCCCGCTACTGGTATCCGCCGCGCCAGACCGGCGATTAGATCCGTTGCAGGACCAGTGCTGAGCCGAGCCCGCCGGCACTTGCAATCGCCGCAAGCCCGAAGCTGCCCGCGGGCTCGCGCTGCAACTCGTGGAACAGCCGCACGGCAAGGATCGCTCCCGATGCGCCGATAGGATGCCCGCGGGCAAGCGCCCCTCCGCCGCGATTGACCCTGGCCGGATCAAGGCCGAGGTCGTCGATACAGGCCATCGCCTGCACCGCATAGGCCTCCATCACCTCGCTTGCCGCAAGGCGCTCCACGTCGATCCCCGAGTTGGAAAGCGCCTTTCGCGCGGCCTCGACCGGGGCAAGCCCCGGCAGGCAAGGATCTCCGCCGGCAGCCCCGCCGGCAACGATCCGGCACGCGGGCACGGATGGATTTCGCGCAAGCCAGCTGTGCGAGACCACCAGCCCGAATGCCGCCGCATCTGCCGAGACCGCCGCTGTTGCGGCGAGCACACGCTGTCCGGCCCGGCCGGCCAGCGGGCGAGACCGGCGACAGGTGGCAACGGTCAGGCTGCGGGCATAGCTGTCCCGGGCAAGCCCCGCGATCTCGACGATCTCGTCGGCAACACGCACGGTTTCGGCCGCAGCTCGCGCCGCAGCATGGCTCTTCACCGCAAAGCCGGCCTGCGCCTCTTCCGGCACCGCCCGAAGCTCTGCCAGCCGTGCCGCCGCTTCCGGCATGTCGGGATCGCGGTCGGGCCAAGGCGTGAAAGGCGGCCGGTCGTAGGCAACCGGTGGCTCGCCGGCAGATAGCGGGCGATGCATGCGCAGGGGGGCCCGAGAATAGCTTTCAAGCCCGCCGGCCAGCACACAGTCGGCCGCCCCGGCCTCGACCATGCGCGCGGCCAGAATGATCGCATCGAGACCCGAGCAGCACTGCCGGTCGAGACTGAGCGCGGGGACCTGTTCCGGAAGCCCCGCCAGCAGCGCGGCGCGCCGGGCCGGATTGCCCCCGCCATAGAGGGCGTTTCCCGCCAAGACCTCATCGACAATATCCACGCCGCCGGCGGAAAGGCAAGCGCGCATCACCGGCGCGGCGAGCGCGTCGATCTCCAGCGCCGCAAACGCCCCGCCCATCGGCGCAGCGGCGCTACGCCTCGCGGCGACCAGAAACGCCGGCATCGGCCTCCTCCTGCTCGCGGACCCAAGCCTCCAGAGCCGGCAAATCCGGCTTGCCGCCCGGCGTCAGCGGCCAGTGATCGGCAAAATGAAAATGACGGGGAACCTTGGCCCGCTCGAGCCTTGCAAGGCAATGGCGCCGCAGGTCCGCTTGCTCCGGTGCCCGCCCCGCCGGCTGCAGCGCGGCGACGATCCGCGCGCCGCGCAAGATGTCCGGCACCCCGAAAACCGCGGCCTGGGCGACGCCCGGATGCTCCAGAAGTGCGGCCTCGATTTCCTCGGCAAACACATTGAGCCCCGAGGTCACGATCATCCGCCCGCCGCGGCCTGCAAGAAAGATCCGCCCCTCATCGTCAAGATGGCCCCGGTCCCCGACGGTCAGCCAGCCCGCCGCAGCTCGCGTCATCGGTTCGTCGCCCATCACATAGCTGTCGAACAGCAGCGGACTGCGGACCCAGATCTCGCCTTCCCCTCCCGGGCCAAGAGCGCATCCTTCGGGTCCGCGCACCTCGACCTCGACGCCAGGGAACGGCCGGCCGACACCTTCGCCAAGGCTGTCGGCCGGGCCGCGATGAGAAATGAAACTGGTCTCGGACGTTCCGTAGAACTCGTGGCATTCAGCCTGCGGAAACACGGCGGCGACAAGCGCCCGGTCGCGCGCATGCCATTTCGCGCCGCTGATCAGGATCCGCCGGAGAGCGCCAAGCCGCAGCTCCTCCCTGTCGCCGGCGATCGCCAGCAGGCGCAACTGCGTCGGCGTGGTGACCAGCACGGTACTCGCCGCCTCCTGCATCCGCCGCAAGACGGCGGCGGGCTGGAAACTGCGGACGACATCCACCCGCCAGCCGCGATGCAGCGCATGGATCGCCCCGAAAAGATGCAGGGAATGCCCGAGCCCGCCCGGCACGAGGACCCGCTCGTCGGCACCAAGTCCAAAGGCCTCGTCGGCAAGACGGAAACTCTCGGTCCAGGACCGGTGCGACCGTTGAAAGGCCTTGGGATGACCGGTCGAACCTGACGTCAGGCCTATATAGAATGGCGTATCCGGCTCCGGTTTGCGCGGCAACGCCGCCGCTTCCGTCCGCATCGCGGCGCGGGGAGATGTCTCGTTCCAGTCGCTGAACAGCGGCGCGAGAGACCTTCGAAGCCTCTCGCCATGCCGTTCCAGGTGAACCGGATCGACGACGACGGCCGCCCGGCCGCTGCGTGCAGCAGCAAGGAGCCGGCAGAGCGCCGCCACCGCTGTGCCCGTCGACACGAGCACCCGGTATGGCGCACCCCTATGCGCGAGCAAGACCTCGCAGGCCTCAACATGGCCCAAGAGCTCCGCGCGTGTCAGCGTATGTCGGCCGTCGCTGAGCGCGACCCGGTCTGGCTCGCGCCCCGCCAGCAGGTCCAGCGTTGCTCCCACATACGACATGGCTGGCGCGGGGTGTCTATTGCCGGGAGAAGATCGCATCCGGGCGGCCCCGCTCGATCGCACTGGCCACCAGCGCCGTGCCGAAACACTTCAGGATGTCTCCGGGAAGAAAGACCAGCGCGCCGACCGCGGACTCCCATAGCGGCTTTCCCGCGACCAGCGAAATCCCCAGGATGCCGAGCGGGTAGAGCGCCAGAATACCTCCGACCATCGACGCGACTAACGCGGCGGGAAATACCGGGCGACGCTTCAGCGCCTGCATCACAAGTCCGCAGACGAAGGCCGCCACCGGGAAGCCGACAAGAAAACCGACCGAGGGAAGAAAAAACACGCCGATGCCGCCGCGTCCGCCGGACAGGAGGGGCATGCCGAGCGCGACGATCAGCAGGAACAGCAGCACGGCCAGGGCGCCGCGAACCGGTCCCAGCATGACGCCGGCCAGCATGATGCCGAGGGTCTGGGCGGTGATCGGCACGCTACCGGTGATCGGCGTCGTGAAGGCGGGCAGATAGTAGCCGAGCGCCGAGATCACGGCCACATGAATGGCGATATGCACCAGCGAGCGATCGGCGGTCATCGTCAAGCCTTGTCCTTTCCTCGGTCCGCGCCCTCGGGTGGGCAGCCGTCCGCTCCTCCCCGCGCCGCAAGTGCCTCCGCGACATGGTCGGCGGCATTTAGGGCGTGCAGGCAAAGCGGTGCAACAAGTTTGACATGTCCGTTTCGCCCGGACCGCGCCCGATAGGCTTCGTTGAGTTGCCGCGTGACGTCGATCAGCATGGGCGTGAACCGGATGGCAA